>CAMBEX010000041.1 GCA_945865865.1 Bdellovibrio sp. ZAP7 | reverse complement strand
ACAAAGACTTTTCGAATACAAGAGCTACAAGTTGGTCGACTGAATCAGTCGCTGACCCGTTTAATATGAACACCAAAAAGGCATCACTAATCATCGCCACCTACGAAATGCCAAGACACTTGGCCCTCGTCTGTGCCGCGCTTGAGAGGCAGTCGTGTTCGCCCGAAGACTACGAAATTATTTTCTGTGATGACGGCTCCGGCCCCGAGTCGAAAGCTGTCATCGACGACTTCAAATCAAGAACGGGGTGCTCCGTTCATCACGTTTGGCAGGAACATAACGGTTTTCGAAAGTGTAGAACTCTGAACGCAGCCGCCCGTCTCTCCCAAGGTGAAGTTCTAATTTTTCTCGATGGTGACTGTGTGCCTCACAAAGATTTTGTCAGGGACCACCTCGAGCAGCGAGAATCCGGTCGTTATCTTGCTGGACGCCGAATGGAGCTCGGCCCAATGATCAGCGAGTCCCTGCGGCCCGAAGGGGTTCGCGAGGGTTTTTTTGATCGGCCGTCCTGGTCTCTTTTGAAGAGCGTCTGGTCCGGCGAGAGCGAACACTTCCAGCGGAGTTTTCGAGTCACCTCGAGCTGGCTAAGATCCACTCTCAAATTGAATCATGTCGACGATCTCAAGGGCTGCAACTATTCGGTAAACCGCGACGATCTCCTATCGATCAACGGTTTTGATGAAGAATACGAAGGCTATGGCCGCGAAGATACGGACGCCGAAATCCGCCTCCAGCACCTGGGCCTCAAGATTAAATCCCTCAAGGGTCTGGCGCTGCAATTTCACGTGTGGCACCCGAGACGGGAGTTTACGCCCGCCAACGACAATCGACTCGATGAACTCAAAAAAAGCGGCAGGATTACTTGCCGCAAGGGAATCCGGGACGAAACCGCCTAGACTCTACCCATCGAGTAGTAGCTAAAGCCCTGCTCCTTCACTCGAGCAGGATCAAAAACATTTCGGCCGTCAAACAATACGGGAGCCTTGAGGGCTTTTTTGATTCGCTCAAAATCGGGATGCCGAAACTCATTCCATTCAGTCACAAGGATGAGCGCATCGGCCCCCTCCAGCGCGGAGTAAGCAGTAGACGCAAACTGAATCTGATCTCCGATCAATCGTTTCGCGTTTTCCATCGCCACCGGATCATAGGCGGAGACGGTAGCTCCGGCCGCCAAAAGCTCTTCGACGATCGTAAGCGCCGGAGCCTCGCGCATGTCGTCAGTATTCGGCTTGAAAGCTAAACCCCAGAGCGCGAAATGCATTCCCTTCAAGCTTTTGCCAAAGTGCTGCTGGACGCGACCCACCAAATGTCTCTTCTGGCGGAAGTTCGCCTCTTCGGCAGCCGTGACCACGCCCATGGGAACCCCTGCGGCCCTGCCAGTTGCCATGAGCGCCTGCACATCTTTTGGAAAACAAGAACCCCCGTATCCCACACCGGGATACAGAAAGTGCTTTCCGATGCGCACATCGGTAATCATGCCCTTGCGAACATTTTCAACATCTCCGCCGACCTTTTCACAAAGCAGGGCCAGTTCATTGATGAAACTGATCCGGGTCGCAAGAAATGCGTTACAAGCATACTTCGTGATCTCAGCCGAAACGGGGTCCATCCAAATCACGGGATTTCCCTGCCGCACAAAAGGCGCATAGAGTTCGGCCATCTTGCGGTACGCGGATTCTTTTTCAGTTCCAACCACCACGCGGTCGGGTCTCAAAAAGTCATCAAGTGCCGATCCCTCTTTTAAAAACTCCGGATTGCTCACCACATCAAATTCATGACGTGTGTGTGGGCGCATCCAATCGGCCACTTGCCGATGCGATCCGATCGGCACGGTCGACTTGTTCACAATCAGGCAATAGCCCTTAAGCGAGCGCGCGACCTCTTCGGCGGCAGCCTTCAGAAAGCTCAGATTAGGCTCGCCGTTTGGAAGCGGCGGAGTTCCTACGGCCATAAATACAATTTCGCTTTGAGCGACAGCGTCTTGAGTGGAAGTCGTGAACTGCAAGCGGCCCTCGGCTGCCCCCCGCTTGACGAGTGTCTCCAAGCCCGGCTCGTAGATCGGAATTTCACCGCGCTTGAGCGCTTCAATCTTGCCGCTGTCTTTGTCGACGCAATACACGGCGTTGCCCGTGTCCGCAAAGCAAGCGCCTGCAACCAGGCCCACATACCCACTTCCGATGATTGAGATCTGCATAGGGCTTTTTCTCCCAGAATCAGGGCATTTGTGCTACTTCAAAAGTAAATGTCACGGCCGCAGATCTCAGTCACCATCATCACTTTGAATGAGGAGCATAATCTTGCACGCGCCCTCGCCAGTGTTCAGTGGGCCGATGACATCCTCGTCGTTGACTCTGGAAGCACCGACCGGACTGCTGAAATTGCTCGAGGCCTAGGCGCACGACTCCTGACCAATCCTTGGCAAGGATACGGGCAGCAAAAAAATTTCGCGCAGGACTTCGCCAAGCACGACTGGATTTTAAACTTGGATGCGGACGAGGAGGTTCCCCCCTCGGTGGCTGCGGAAATTCAGGCCGTTGCCATTTCGCTGGGAGAGGCTGCCGATAGTCCTATTTTTTCATTTCCTAGAAAAACTTTTTATCTTGGACGATGGATCCGGTACGGCGGCTGGTATCCCAACCACGTGAAGCGACTTTACAACAAGAAGCTCTGCCGCTGGAGCGAGCCCGAAGTCCATGAAACTCTCGTGGGACCCGGGCCTGTCATTCAACTGAGAAGTCCACTGCACCACTACACCTTTGTCGACATCGCTGATCAGATCGAAACCAATCTTCAGTATGCGCGCAAGGGAGCAAGAGAACTGAGAAAGCGCGGCAAACGCTTTCAAATTATTTCTTTGCTGCTCAAGCCCATCGGAAAATTTATTGAAACATTTGTCCTTAAACGCGGCTTCATGGATGGCACTCGGGGTTTCATCATTTCAGTCAACGCCGCCCACAGTATATTTTTGAAATACGCCCACCTTCTGGAGCACGAGATCGATCATGCGCGTACTGATCGTTGACAATACGCTGGACCAAGACTCTTGGGGTTCCCACGAACTCAGCAGATCCGTACGCAGACCAGGCGTGACTGTTTCCGTACGTAGAGCGCCCCACGACGACCTTCCCTCTCGTTACGACCTTCATAAATTTGACCGCATCGTTCTATCGGGCTCACGAACTTCGGCAATGGCCAACGCTCCCTGGATTGAAAACCTGCATGAGTTCATTCGCGCCACGATTTCTCTAGGAAAACCGCTCTTAGGCGTTTGCTATGGCCATCAATCCATTGCTCGAGCGATTGCTCGGTCGCCCTCAGACAAAAGCGTGGTTGCGCTGTCTGAAACCCCAGAACTGGGCTGGAGCGAAATCGAAATCACGGAGTTTTCGGCTCTCTTGAGTGGATTGCCTCAGCGGTTTTTCAGCTTTTCGAGCCACTTTGACGAAGTACAAACTCTTCCTTCCGGAGCAAAAAATCTGGCCCGCTCGGCGCGCTGCCTGCACCAGGCTTTTCAACTTGAGGGCCTTCCCATTTTCGGAATTCAGTTTCATCCCGAGAAATCGCTTGAGGAGGCCAATCAGACGCTTGCCAAAAAAAGGCCCCCGGATCAGCGACGTGCATTTTTAAGAGCAACTGAGGGCGCAAAGCTTTACAGTGCCCAGGTCGGTGCAGCGATTTTCGAAAACTTCTTGAAACTAGATGCCAACGGGGCACGTCCGTAATGAAAAAAAGAAATCGGCTAAAAACCTCATTTGTAACGCTGATCAAACTCACTCTAGTCGTGGTTCTGATCCGATTTCTGGCGGATAAGGGATTTCTCTCCATCGAAGCCATTCGCCGCGCGCTTGAGCAACCCGAAAGAATCGCCCTGGCCTTGCTCGCATTGACCTTTGGAACCGTATTTTCAATCGTTCGTTGGCAGTACCTGCTCAGGGCCCAAGACATTCACCTGAGCTGGGGCAAAACCGTCCAACTCGCGATGATCGGAAATTTTTTCAACATCGCCCTCCCGGGCGCGGTGAGCGGTGACTTCGTCAAGGCCTTCTACATCGCTCGTGAAATCCATGGGCAGCGCGCTCGCGCTTTTGGAAGCATTCTTTTTGACCGGGTCGCTGGCGTCTCTGGCCTTGTCTTGATTTCGGCCCTCGCATTGTCTCTCAGTCGCCTAGAATCAGGCGGCCCTTCGCAATTTACCGCTATCAGCGCATTTGTTGTGGTCGCCGCTATCGGAGTGGTCGGCTTTTTTGGTTATCTTTTTCTAGTTCCAGAAAACCGCGATCCGCTTTTTGTTCTTTTCGAAAAGGCCGAAAACAGAGTGGCAAGACTGGGTTCCTTCAAACGAATTTACATCGGCCTGCGCCACTACCATCACCACCGAACCACCGTGCTGCGTTCACTCGCCCTCTCCCTGGCCATACACGCCCTGGTTTGCTTTGCCTGCCTTCAGCTCGTGGTGGCGCTGGGCGATCAACCGCTTTCGCTTCCTGCTCTTTTTACCGTGGTTCCGCTGGGTCTTTTAGTAACAGCAATTCCCGTTGCCCCCGCCGGAGTGGGCACTGGCCACGCCGCATTTGGCGCGTTATTTTTACTGCTCGGTTCAAATATGGGCGCCAATGTTTTTAGCTTCATGGTGCTTCATGGCCTGCTTGTAGGCGCCCTGGGCGGCCTGGTTTATCTTCGATTCAAGTCTCAGCTTCCTGCGCTTCCAGAAAATCCTTCGGACGCTCAAAGCTAGAATCCTAATCAGGCATGGATTTGGCTGAGCACGCGCCAGCCATGAAAATCCCTCGTCACACTCTTCGCCCATTTCAGCGCGATGCCCTGACCGCGCTTCAATCTCCCGGACATGTCATCTGCGTTGCCGCCACGGGTTCTGGAAAGAGCCTGATTTATGAGAAACAGGCCGCACTTCCAGGCCAACGAACTCTGCTCATCACCCCACTCATCGCCTTGGCCAGACAGCAGGCTCGGCGCCTCGAGGCCCTTGGCCTCAACGTCAGCACAGGTGCCGGGGCTACTGCGGAGTCGCAGGTTTGGATCTGGAGTCCCGAAAAACTCACCGATCCCTTTCAGGCAAATTTACAAAAACTCCGGCGATGGTCCCCGACTTTCCTAGTAGTCGATGAGTGCCACTGCGTGTGGGAATGGGGCGCAGGCTTCAGGCCCGCGTTTTCAAAACTCCCGGAGTGGGTAAATCTTCTCGACGTTCCAAGAAGTCTCTGGCTCACGGCCACTTTGCCCACTGAATGCCGACGCGATCTCAAGTCACGATTACCAAACCCCCAGCATGACGTGGGTGATTTTAGTTTGCCCGCCGGACTTCACATCAAAACACTTCAGGTCCCGTGGCTCGACCGCAGTCATGCACTTTTACGTTGGACCGAACTCAATCATGAGCCCGGTATTATTTTTACTGCCACGCGCGCGGGGGCCGAGAGAGTGGCAAGGCTCCTCAAAGCGTCGCGCTCTGGAGTGATCGTCTATCACGCGGGGCTCTCGCCCGAAGAACGGCAGGGGCTCGAGGCTCTCATTGAAAAAGGGAAAGCAGATATTGTGGTCGCAACCACCGCCTTTGGAATGGGGATGGATCACGCACGGTTTCGCTGGGTTGCGCTTTGGCAGGCCCCCACCTCGCTTTTGACTTTGACCCAAATGATCGGACGCGTCGGCAGAGCGGGATCCAAGGCCAAAGCACTTCTCTTGTGGGACTGGGAAGATTTTCGCCTTTTGGAATGGAGTCAGGGAGAGCACGCCAAAAAAAATGCCGATTTGCCGCGACTTGCCCGCTTTCTCAGTCAGCCCCAAAAACAGTCAGAAATCCTGCACGAATATTTCCACTAAGGTTTTTTAGCGGCCCACCGATCAGGAGCAAGCAGCCTTTTACCAGGCAGCTCAAGCACTTAGCCGAGCGATTTGCTTTCAACCAAGCAGCAATGTAGAATGGTTAAAGTTAGTTAACAGTAATAATATTACTGAATTTTAGGGCAGTTGGGCATTATGAAGTTTTTCAGCCACCCCTCAAAACATACAAAGCGTACCGCTGGCCTGCTGGCTCTTGCCGCCACCGCGCTGACGCTCGGAGGAGCAGGTTGCGGGAAGGGCGCCAAACCCATTCCAGGACTTGAACGCTTTTCAGTCTCCGTCATTCAGACTCGACTCTATGCAAGCTTCGTCTCTACAGATCTTCACTGGGACGCGGGCCTCACTCTTCCGATTCCGGGCCTTCGCGATGCGTCCATCAGTGTTGCGCCTGACCTCACTTCGGATGGAACTCTTTTTCAATTTGGAATCGGACTTCAATCGATCGCACCTGGCGCTCAGCCCATTCTTAACTCCGGGCTCCCAGACGGAAGGCCGCTGCCTGAAGTTTTGGGCGGAAAGATGTCGCGCTGGGACGCGTCCATCAAAAACATCTCGCTCTCGATCTATATCTCTCAAGACGCCTTCGGCCTCTTCATCCCGCTCGGGTTAGTCGACAAGAGCGGCTATTCGCTTCCCGTGATGCTTTCGATGCGAATCGAAGATGACCGCGGAAATCTCGTCGGAAAAGCCTTTGCAGTCCCGTCAAATCTCAGCGGCTCTGGCAGTGGACTCTTTATCCTGCTTCCTCACTCGGGCGCCGCACTGGGTGGGAGAAGCGCATTGCAGTAGCCCCAAACAGTCCAACCAGGAGGAAGTATGTCGTCAGGTAGTTTGTTTAAAGCGCCCGTAAAAAAGGCCGTCAGCACGATCGTGTTTGCCGCGCTCACCTTGAGTCTCGCCGCTTGCGGAAGTGGTTCCGGAAAAAACATCAAAATCGAGGGCATCAAAGGCCCAAAGGTTGCCGTCTTCGACAATAAAATGACGATGTGGGTGACCTTCGAAAACATCACCATCGATGTGGGCGCAAGAGTTGCCATTCCAAAAGCTCCCAATAGCTTCATTGAATTTGGACCGGATCTTCAATCCAACGGCTCCATCATCTCGATCGGCCTGGACTTGAGCGACATTCGTGCGCTGACGGGCAATGGATTCAACTTACTCGACCCGTTAACACTTCCAGGCGGGCGCCCGCTTCCGGGAATTTCTGAGGGTTATTTGCCGGGTATCGGCGTCCAGATTCCGCAGTGGCATAACATCGCCTTCTATTTCGGAACCCGCGTTTTCGGTGTATTTGTGCCGGTAAAAATGGGGATTCCAAATCTTTTGGCCACCTATCGATTCTACTCCGACAGCGGTACGCGAATCGGGAACATCAGTCTCGTGGGACAAGATGAGCAAAAAAAGAACTCGGGATTCTTACTGCTTGTCGATCTCCAAGGGCTCGTGGGCCAAATGGTCGCTCGCGCCCCTCTTTGATCCCTGTCGTCGTTTGCCCAGCAGCTGAAATCATTCAAGAAAAATGGGCCGGTCGCGCTAAATTGCGGCCGGCCCATTGCCGCAAGTACAAATCCTGCTAACATGAAACCTCAAGCAGTCAATTTGAGCTGGTCGCCTGAACTCCTCGCCCGGATGGTGCTGAGCTAGGGCCCCGCAGTACAAGAAGTACAGCAGTAGAAATTTTTCGAAGTACCTAACGCGCGACTCATGGAGGAGCTCTATGCGCAAGTCACTTTCGGTTCTGCTCTCGCTTGCAGCCTTTGTTACGCTGCAATTTTCAAATTCAGCTGAGGCCGCGGCACCACCCGCGCCTGAGAAAGAATGGACGATGCTTGTGTTTCTGAACGGACACAACAATCTCGATTCTTTTGGGGCCGAAGACATCAACGAGATGGAGCGCGTCGGATCATCCTCCGACATCAACATCGTCGTTCAATGGGCCAGTCTCCAGAGCGACACCACCAAGCGCGTCTTCGTGACTCGCGACAATAACACCAACGACGTAAGTTCCGTCACCGTGCAAGACCTCCCGCGCGTGGACATGGGCGACTATCGAAACCTTGTGGAATTTATCCGCTGGGGCGCTGCAAACTTTCCGGCCAAACATTACTTCGTAGACGTGTGGAACCATGGAAGCGGCTGGCGCATGTTGCTCAACGGTAATCGCGGCAATCGTGTCATGAGCGGAGGCGTGAGCGCGTCCGACATCAGCTTCGACGACATCACCAGTAACGTCATCACCACCGAACAGCTCGGAAAAGCCATGGACGAGGCCTCCGCCATCATCGGTCGCAAGATCGACATTTACGGCAGCGACGCCTGCTTGATGGGAATGGCCGAAGTCGGCAACGAAATGGTCAACTCTGTAAAAGTCATGGTGGGCTCGCAAGAACTTGAACCAGGCGATGGATGGCCCTACGACGAGCTTTTGATCGAATGGTCCAAGAAACCTAAGGCAAGCGCACGCGAAGTAGCCAAGATGCTTACCGAAGCTTATCTCAAGTCCTATGCAAACAATGGCACCACCACCGGACTCACTCTGTCAGCAGTGGACCTTGAGAAAATGCAGGACCTGAACCGCGCTGTCAGCGGGCTCACTGACTCAATCAAGAAGACGAACGCCTCGGAAAAGAAAAAGATCCTTGAGATCGCAAACCGCGCTCAGGCCTTTTACTACAACGACTACATCGATCTCGGAGACTTTGTGAGTTTGCTCGCAAAAGAAAATCTTTTGCAAATCGACTCCCGCGTTACCGGGCAGATTCAAGACTCCATGAAAGAGTATGTCATTTCCTCCAAGAACTCCTCTGACTACGCCAAGGCCTCGGGCACCTCGTTTTGGTTTCCGACCTCACGCGAAGTTCTGGACTCTTATCTAGATCGCTACAAGGGCCTCAAATTCCACGCCGAAACCGGCTGGGCCGAAGCTCTCCAGCATCTGCATAACTAAGCAAGACTTACGCAGTAAAGAGGCCGCCGGGACTGACGTCCCGGCGGCCTTTTTTATTTAAACAGTTTTTAGGTAAAAAACCCCGCCCTGTCCACGGGACTCCGTGATGTTTACCTCGACACCTGTAACCAGGTTGCGCATCAGCGCCGGATCCATTCGCGCGACAAAGCATCGGGCAAACTCCATAGCAAGCGTCTCAGTCGCAATATTTTCAAGCGGAAGCAAAACCACCTCCTCTGCGGGAACCACATAGCGCTTTCCGCAGAGCACAAACTCAAGCTCTTGTGCATCCCTCTTTGAAATTCTTAGGAACTTGCAGTGCTCGGCGAGGATGAGTCGATCATCCCACTCCTTGCACTGAGCCGCGAGTGCGGTCTTGACGATTCCAAAATCAAGAAACGAATCAAATCCGATTTCGCTGAGATCGAGCGCGACGCTGACCTGAAAGTTATGGCCATGCAGGCGCTCTTTGGTGCCGTCCGGAAACACGGTCATGTGTGCTGCCGAAAATTTATGCGCGTCTTTTCCAACGTAAATTCGATGCGACCCGTTCATGCGAGCACCCCGCCGTCGATAGTAAACGACTGACCCGTGATTCCGGATGCGAGATCAGACGCTAAATAGAGAGCGAGCTGCGCAACCTCACTGGGTTCAATAAAACGCCCAATCGGCACACTCGTCTTGAGGGACTCTTCGGTGAGTCCGAGCTCCTGCATCCGGCCCTGAGCCATGTCCGTTCGCGTCCAACCCGGACACACGACATTTACCGTGATCCCGCGCGGTGCTACCGCGTGAGACAGCGCACGAGTCAATCCGAGCACTCCATGTTTTGCCGCGCAGTAGGCCGTTTGATCCGGAACTCCTTTGAGTGCGAGCACCGAAGCAACGTTGATGATTTTTCCGGTTCTATCCGGCATCAGGGGCAGAGCATATTTGGACATGAAATACGGGCCGTTGAGATTAACACCCACAATATGGTGCCAAAGGTTGTCGTCCGTTTCAGGGTCGAGAGAGTTAGTGCCGGAGGCGCCTGCGTTGTTGATGAGGACGTCAATTTTTCCGAAGCGTTTTTGAACGAGCGAGAGTCCTGTTTTCACTTGCTGCACATCAGACACATCGCACTGAAACGAGAGATCGGCCCCGCTCTGTTCCGCGCTCTCGCGGCTAGTCGCGCAAGCTGCCGTTAAGTATCCTGCCCTTTCAAACCCCTGAACCAAGGCGCGCCCGATTCCGCGGGAGCCCCCCGTGATCAAGACCACCTTTTTTTCATGCTTCATGCTTTGGATATAACACAGGCCTTCGAGCGGCGGCGAGCGCGACTCTTGCCTGAACCCGAAATCAAGGCCATAACCACGCTTATGGGAAATCCACTTTGGCTATTGCTCGGCGCGGTTTACGGTTTTTTGGGAGTCGCTTTAGGCGCTTTTGGTGCGCACGCTCTCGAAAAAACTCTCGAGCCACGAATGATGGAGATCTTTAAAACGGCCACCCACTATCAGCTCATCCACGCACTGGCGCTCTTGGCTGTAGGGATTTGTACTTATATTTTAGGTCCCACGGCAAAGGGTCTCACGACTGCGGGATGGTGTTTGAGTGCCGGCATTTTAATTTTTTCTGGCAGTCTCTACGCGCTCGTATTTACAGGAACCCGACTTTGGGGAGCGGTCACGCCCATCGGAGGCGTGCTCTTTTTAGTGGGGTGGGCCAGTATGGCTGCCTCGTTTTGGCGGCTGACCAAGTAAACGGAAAAAGGGATCAAAGGCTAAACAGCGTCGAGACCCCAAATCCAAAACGATTCGGGCTCAGCAATAAGCTTTGAAAACTCATCAGTGATCGGTCTTGCCAAACAGAGGCTCTCCACGATGACGTCCTCATTCCGTACGGCGAGCGAATTTTTATCGAGCAGTTTTTCGGTCGCTAAAAGCTGCAGCGAGGATTCGCGGGTACGAAGCTCTCGAAGAAGACTGTGGAGTGTCACGGAATCGCCGCCCCACTCATGCACGATGTTTTGAAGATCGATCCCGCGTCCCACAGCCGCGTATGCAGTTGGCGCTTCCTGACTTCCGGCCCAAAACCAACAAACGTTTTTGTGTGCTTGATACCAACCTAGGTCCGTCGGGGAGTGAGCCAACCCATCGGGCCGATTACAAATCATATGAAACAGAGCTGGGTTCCAGCCCTTGTTAACCACAATCTCAGCAGTAGGTTCACTTTGACCAAACTCCAGGGCCTCGAGCGGAACTCGCCACTGTTGGCCCATTGGCAAAAAACCATGCCGCATGTAAATGCCGTGGTCTGACGCCCAAAGAAAAACTCCGGCCGCACCGCCCTCTTCTGCGAGTCGAGTGGCGGCTTGAATTAACTGAGAGGCCAAACCCTGACCCCGACTCTCAACCTCCGTGACAACAGCTCCAATCAGAGCCACCGCCATGCGAGCCGACCTTGATGTCTTGAGGGTTGCAAAACGCAGACTGACCGCGCTTAAAAGGCGTGAGCCCCTAAAAATTCCGAGCCGTAGGGTTTTGAGTTCTGAAAATCTCTCTGACCAGATCGGAAAGTCATCCAGGTAATGCGCTCCCCCAGACAAACCAAACCCCTGATCCAGCAGCGCACTGAACTGGCTCTCCGTCTCAGCGCCCTGAATCAGGCGAAACTCAAGTGGCGCGGCCCGTTGCGTTTGAAGGTCCTGCATCAATTCAGGTTACCACGCACCCATGAAGCGGTGGGTCGGCAAATATTTCGCTTTTACGCGGTGCTCTTCGAAGAAGACTCTCAAACGGGTGCAAATTTTGCCGATAGGTAATTTAGTAGGAGGAGCTAACGCGTGTCGAAAAAGAAAAATAAGTTCGATCTGACCCACTTGGTACATGAGGGCTGCATTAAGGAGGGCCAAACCCTCTATTTTGTCAGCGATCCGTCAAAGTTCTGTAAGGTCACTAAGCAACCTAACGGTGAGTATAAGGTGGTGGTCGGCGCAGAGACGCAGACCATTCATGCTTTCGCCCAAAAATGCCTCGGAACTGAGCCACCAGACCATGCTTCTAAGTGGTTTCGTACCGAAGCCGGCAAGACTTTGTATGACTTCTGGCATGCCGACGATTATGTAGAAGCGGCGTAACTCAGCTAGATTTCACTGAAAACTTAAGATGAGCGGATCCTGAAAAAAATTTTCGGGGTCCGCTCATTTTTTTTCTAAAGGGTTTCGGATTTATACCGATCCGTAACTTGGAAGCAGGATTACAAATCAGGGCAAGAAGCACTGAGCACGATCCCGCTTCCCATAAGGCCAAGGAAGGCCGAAATCACCTTCATGGAGGAAGGTTATGGGACTACGGATTAATACCAATGTGCCGTCGCTGGTCGCCCAGCGAAATTTGCGCACAACCCGTGGATCGCTGGATAAGAGTCTTGAAAGACTCAGTTCAGGCTCTCGCATCAATCACGCAGGCGATGACGCCGCAGGGTTGGCAATCTCTGAAAGCATCCGAGCACAAGTTCGAGGCCTGGCACAGGCTGAAAGAAACGCCCAAGACGGCGTCTCGATGGTTCAGGTCGCCGAAGGCGCCCTGGGCGAAGTCTCCAACATTCTCATCCGAATGCGCGAACTGGGAGTCCAGGCCGCATCCGATACGGTAGGATCCACTGAGCGCAGGTTTCTTGACGTTGAGTTCCAGCAGCTCATGGAAGAACTCGACCGAATCGCGCAAAGTACAGAATACAATCGAGTGCCTTTGCTCAATGGAATGGCCTCGACCTTTGAAATTCAAATTGGGACAAGAAACAATCCGATCATCGATCGAGTCAAACTTTTTGATTCGAGCGGGGCGGATGTCAATCCAGTCGCCATCGGAATCAACCTGACCAGCGTTGCCGATAAGGCGAGCGCTCAAAACAGCCTGTCATCACTCGATGGTGCGCTTAATTCCGTCACGGCGATCCGTGCGGAGTTCGGTGCGATTCAGAACCGCCTGCAGTCTGTGATCAACAACATCATGATCAGCAAAGAAAATCTCTCAGCGGCCAATAGCCGCATCAGAGACACAGACATCGCAGAAGAAATGTCAGAGCTCACGAAAAATCAGATTCTCATGCAGTCGGGTGTGTCAGTGCTTGCACAGGCCAACCAGACGGCGAAGACGGCGCTCGGGCTTCTAGGAAATCAGGGCTAACCGAATCGAGGCGTGAGGTGTGTTGAGTAGAAGTTTAACGCAGTGGCAAAGAGTGATGTGCGCCACTGCGGGTAGGAATTTGAAATGGAGTGGTGACGAGAAGTAGTGATGGTTAAAAAAAGTTTTGTACCCAATGCAAAGGCAGTCGCCTGCGCTTGTTTCCTGGATACGGTGATTCCGTTCCGCACGGCCCATGATGGGCACGGCGGAACGGAAATCCCCGAAAAAACCAAGGAGCTGCGCGCACTGACCGGGACAGTGGGTCGAGAAGGACTGAGCTTCACACAAAACCCTTAGGGGTTAGGAAGAAGCTCACAACAGGCTCACGCGTTTGGGAAACGCGTGGCTTCGGGCGCATGGTGTGCCTCGGAGCAGCCGTCTGTGAATAAAGGCATGGATGCCGCCGGCCATGGAACTCTTTGATTTTCAAAGAGCAGGCCGGGATTCAAGGAGGAATCGGTTATGACTGGAGGATAGTACTATGGGTTTGCGTATCGCAACGAACACGACGGCGCTCAATGCGCTGAGACAGATGGCAGTTACTCGAGGAAATTTGGACAAGTCGCTTGAGCGACTCGCCAGCGGCTCGCGCATCAATCATGCGGGAGACGATGCAGCGGGAATGGCAATTTCGGAGAATCTCCGTGCCCAGATTCGCGGCATCCGGCAGGCCAAACGAAACGCTCAGGACGGGATCTCGTTCATCCAAGTTTCCGAAGGAGGACTCAACGAAATTTCAAATATTCTGATGAGGCTCAGAGAACTCGGAATCCAGGCTTCATCCGACACAATCGGAGACACTGAGAGACAATTTGCGGATCGAGAATTTCAAGCACTCAAGCAAGAAGTTGACCGAATCGCGAATGCCACCCAGTTCAACGGCACACAGCTCTTAAACGGAAGGGCCGGTGTCTTTGAGATCCAGGTAGGGACGCAGAACAATCCGATTTTGGACCGTGTGGTCTACAACGGAGAGCGAGCGGACGCTTCACTGGACGCACTCAAACTCGGGGGCGAATCCGTCGCGAGCAAGCAAGGCGCGCAGATGACACTCTCGGTGATCGATGACGCCCTCTTTCGAGTGAACAGCATTCGAGCGGATCTGGGAGCCATGCAAAACCGATTGCAGTCGACCGCGAACAACCTGGCTATCACCGACGAAAATCTTTCGTCAGCCAATAGCCGGATTCGCGACACGGACATGGCCGAAGAAGTGTCGGAGATGACCAAGAGCAATATTCTGATGCAGGCGGGAATCTCAGTCCTCGGACAGGCAAACAACACAAACCAGGCCGCACTGAAACTGCTTGGATAAATAGGTGTAGCGCTGCAGGACAACGCAAACCCGGCAGCGCAAGAATGGACCTCCGGGCCCCCAATACCCGATTGGGTGGCCCGGAGAGTTCCTGAAATAAAATTTTAAGCGGCGATGCGCGCAGGATTTAGCGCGAACGGGAATCGCCCGAGGCTGAGCAGACTGGATTGATCCGATGATGGATCCAAAAATCTGCTCACAGAAA
>CAMBEX010000040.1 GCA_945865865.1 Bdellovibrio sp. ZAP7 | reverse complement strand
AGCCCTTCATCCAGGCTTCATAGGCCACCGTAAAAAACTCAAGTTCGCTTCGAACGGGACCGGCAACGGCGCGCTCCAAAAGTCGCTCGTTCAATACCTGACTCTCGCCTTCGTTCGCAAAGGCCATTCGACCCTGCTGGAGCGCGCGGTCCAGCTTTTTAAGAAAGCCGGACTGCCTGCGTAAGCGCTTCAGTTCCGGCGTTCGGGTCTGAATCGCTGAGACGCTTAAAAGTGTCCGCAAGAGTTCTTGCCGCGAGAGCGGCCCCAGCACACGAACATTGCCGAGCTGCGACCCAATTAACTTTAAGGCGATCTCTTGAAGACTCGAGATGGCCTCACCGACAAATCCTTGGCCACGAGACAAGAGAAGATTTTTTATATCCTCACGCGAATACCCTGCGCCCACGGCCAGCCAGGCGCGCGGCTCCAGCCCCGTAAGCAGACGAATATCGATTTGGGGTTGCGTCCCTGATTCGTTCGGCATGATCCCCGTGAGAGTAAACAGGGCGTCAGGTTTTGGAAAGGAGTTTAGGCCGCTTTTTTGCCAGTTTTTAGAACGTCAGGCAGTGGAATCTCCCCAGCAGCCCACCCCACTGGCTGAATAGCAAACGGAGAAAATCCGTCGGCCGAAGTGAGCGTGACATCGATCCAGAGATGATCGCCTCGCCAATCAGCCTTTCCACCCTCGTAAACGAAGAGCTGAGTAAATCCCAGTTGCGAAAGCGCTTCTGCCGCGCGCCACGGCCTGAAATCCTCCGCGTTCTCGCCATAAAGAACCACTTCGGAGCCCCGCGAAAACCGAGCAATCGCTACCCGGTCAAAATGCTCCGACGCGAGCTGTTCGTCGCTCAGATGGACCGCCCGTACGATATGACATTGGTCGTAAGCGAGCCTCGCCCCAACTTCCAGCAAAACCAAGTGATCACCGGCCAAGGTCCCAAACTGCGAGTCGATAAACCGCTCAGTCTTGGCGCGAATCTGCTCGCGAGAAATGATGCGAATCATACTTGAGTCCATCTGCAAAAGGGATGCGCCAAAACTACCGTTGGGCGCTCAAGCGGTATTGAGCCACTGGCCAGCGCGCACCATCTCGGGGCGGACCACGTTTTCAAGTGTGTCGCCTTTTTCAAACGAACTCACCCCACTCAGTGTTACCTCAGCGATTCTAGATAAATTCTCACGCGTCAAATACGCCTGATGCGGAGTGATCAAGACATTTGAAAAGGAGATCAGCTTTCTAATCGCCTCAGGCTGCAGTCGCTCGCCGTCAGCCTCCTGAAAATAGATCCCCTCTTGTTCCTCGAAAAGATCCATCCCGCCAAAGCCCACCTGCCCAGACTTCAGCGCTGCAATGAGTGCCGAACTCTCGACCAACGCACTAGGCCCAATATTAATGAGCATCGAACCTGACCTCATCGCTGAAATCGCCTCGCGATCCACCCAGTGCCGAGTCGCTGGAGTCAGCGGCAAGTGGAGACTCACAATATCCGAATACCGAAACACATCGCCGGCCTTCACGTATTGAACAGTCTGCTGCTGAGAGAGCAAAAGATTTTCGACAGGATCACAAGCAAGGACCTGACAGCCAAAACCGTCACTCAGGATGCGCGCGACCGCCGATCCTGTTTTTCCGGTCCCAAAGATTCCAACCGTTTTACCCTGGAGTTCAAACCCAACCAGATCCTCAAGCGAGTCACTTCCGACGGCCATTCTGTGGTGAGCGAGATGAATTTTTCGGCTCAAACACAGCATCAGTGACACGGCAAACTCAGCCACTGCCGCCGTCGCGTAAGCGGGGATTCGAATCACCGGAATCCTGAGATTTGCGCTGCAATTGAGATCCACCTGATTGAACCCTGTACTGCGCAAGGCAATCAGTTCGACGCCACAGCTTTTAAGTTGAGTAAGCGTCGGCCCATCGAGAGTGTCCCGCGCGGAGGCACAAACCACTTTACAGCGCTCCGCGAGTAAAGCCGTATGTCGGTTGAGCCTGGCCTCGATAAACTCGATTTCATGACCGAAGCTTTTGTTAGCGCGTAAAAAGAAATCCTTTTCAAAGGACTGCAAATCAAAGAACGCGATTTTCATGCGGCATCTCCGTAAAATGCAGCAATGCAAAGCCAGGGCCGCAAAACCGATCATGGAGAGACTAGTAGTTTAAAACGACCTGTTCGCCTGCATAGGTCAAATGGACTTGTGACGGTTTGCCCTTTTCGCGGCGAACGACTTTTCCAATACTCATCGCCTTTTCGCCCCGCCGCTTGAGTTGACTCAGAACTTTTTTTTCCAAGCGTGCGTCCACAGCTAACACCATGCCGATGCCGAGGTTGAATGTTTGCGCCAATTCGCTGAGCGGCAGGCCGCTTGCTTCTCTGACCCACTCAAAGACAGATAACGTGGGCTCGGGAAGCTCAATCTGGTAACTGACCTTTTCTGAAATTCTGGGGACATTCAGGAACCCCGAACCCGTGATATGCGCAAGTCCTTTGATGCTTTTGCTTTCAATGAGCGGCAAAAGCGACTTGGCGTAAATTCTTGTCGGCGTCAAAAGCTCACGAGCACGAGCTCCTCGCGACGCTTCACTGAGTCCGGTCGAGTCCCACTCCTGCGCCAGAAGTTTTCGAAGCAGACTGTACCCGTTGCTATGAAATCCGCTCGAAGCCATTCCAATCAATCGATCGCCGACTCGCACCTCACGTTTCGGCAATACCCGTGACTTTTGGACCATTCCGACTGAGAAACCCGCCAGATCGTATTCGCCCGGTTGATAAAAATCGGGCATCTCTGCGGTCTCACCGCCCACGAGAGCGCAGCCGGCAAGCTTGCAGCCCTCGACAATTCCCTCAAGCACCTGCTCCGCCACGCCCTCATCGAGCTTTCCGGTGGCTAGGTAATCCAAAAAGAAAAGCGGTTCGGCCCCTACGCACAAAAGGTCGTTGACCGACATGGCCACGAGATCGATTCCGACCGTGCGATGGCTCTGCAGCTCGAACGCAAGCTTGAGTTTGGTACCCACACCATCTGTTGATGCTGCCAGGTAACGATTCTTGTCGATTTCGTACAGGGATGCGTACCCACCCACTGCCGATTTTACCTTAGAATTGAGGGTTTTTTTAGCAAGTCCGGCAATCCTGCCCACTAACCTGTCCGCCGCCTCACGATCAACCCCGGCCTGCGCATACGAGAGAGTCGCCATAAAATTTACTTTCTATTAATGTCTGAAATGTCTGATTCCAGTAAAAGCCATTGCCACACCGTGCTCATCACAGGCACTCACGCACTCAGCATCGCGCACACTCCCGCCGGGCTGAACCACCCTTCGAAGTCCGGCGCGATAAGCGGCATCAATCGAATCCCGAAATGGAAAAAACGCATCACTCACCAGCACGCACTCTCCCAGAGTTCCGCTGGTCTCGTGTAAAACAGCCTGCGCCCTGGGAATCGCTAAACGCTCAAGCGCATCCACGCGATTGGGTTGCCCCTGCCCAGCGCCCACGAGTTGAAATCCGCCCGAAACTTCGCGCACAATGCAAACCGCGTTGGACTTGAGCGCCCGACATACCGCGATTCCAAACTGCGCCACCCCGCCCAGGGTCTCGTCCCACGGTTTTTTCGTGACTGAACGAAGAGTTTCTCGTGATCCGCAATCGGCATCCTGCTCGAGCTTTCCACCCGGAACCATCTGCACAGACTGCCTAGGCACACTGTCAAAATTAAAAATATGAACAGCCTTGAGATTTTTTCTGCGCGCAAGAAGCTGGAGCAATTCTGCGCTGGGATGCCCCGTTACCGACAGTCCAGGGGCGGCCACCGCCTCGATAAAATGAGCCGCTAACCACTCAAAACATTCATCAGTGACAGGATCCGTGAAAACCACCACTCCACCAAATGCCGACACCGGATCGCCTTCCCAGGCGCGAAGCAAAGCGTTTTTTTGCGCGGCGGGGTGATCTCGGTCGATCATAGAAACTCCACAGGGCCCATTGTGCTTAACGACCACGACCCCCATGCGCTCAGGAAACAAAGCTTTAAGATCCGCCGCCAGGACATAGGCCGCGCTCAGATCCAAAATATTATTATAGGACAGCTCCGCAGCACTCAGCCTTTTACTCCAGGCGAGCCCAGACTCGACATTCGTTGACTCGTTCAAGTTATGGGAGAGCACCAATTTTGCTTTTTGATGCGGATTTTCTCCATAACGAAGGTGTAATGCCCGTGACCGGCTCCCTAGGCGATCAGCAATGGCTTGATCGTATTCTAAAACTCTGTCCCAAGCCTGTGCAGCACACTCCGCTGCCAACGCCTTGTCAACTAAGCCGCCCTGACTGAGGTTTGCGATGACGCCTTCGTATTGGGCCGGGTCAGTCAGAACTAAAACATCCGGCGAATTTTTTGCGGCTGCGCGTACGAGCGTCGGTCCTCCGATATCCACTTCCTCAATGAGTTGCTCACGGCTGAGATCCTCTCGAGCCGCAGTTTTTTCAAAAGGATAAAAATTAACGATCACGCAATCCACTGGCAAATGCCCTAATCGTGCGAGATCTGCCTCATCGGAGACATCCCCACGCCTGAACAGAATCCCGCTCAACACCGGAAAAGCCAGCGTCTTCATCCGTCCCGCAAACGCTTCAGGGCTACCCGAAATCCTCTCAATGGGTATGACGGTAAGGCCCGCCTCCTCCAGAACTCGCGCCGTGCGTCCCGTCGCTACCAGCTCCGTTCCATTTTCAGAGAGACTACGCCCCAGCTCTACGATGCCCGTTTTGTCAGAGACACTGAGAAGTGCGCGGCGAATTTTCAATTTATTGCCGCGCATGAATGGCCTCCTGATAGGCGTTTTCGAAAAATGCCAACCCCTGCCCAGGAGAGCTTGCTCGCGCAGGTTGCGCAGTCCACTCGGGATGTGCCGTCCAGCGGACAAAGGCTTCGGGATGAGGCATCAAACCAAAGATCCGACCCGTCGGATCACAAAGTCCGGCAAGCCTTTCTTCGCTCCCGTTAGGATCACCTTCATACCTGAGACACGCCATTCCGAGGCGCTCAAATTTTGTCAGAACTTCAACGCGGCGATTTTTAGAAATAATGATTCGGCCTTCACCGTGCCGGATCGGTAGATCCAAGGTGCCCAAGCCCTTGGTCCAGACACAGCGACTTCCGGTGGGCGCAACCTTCACCCAGGTGTCCACGAACTTTCCCTGCACGTTGTGGGTAATCGAAATATCTTTTCCGAAAGTACCCATCCGAATCAGCGCCTGAAACCCGTTACAAACCCCTAAGACCATCCCGCCGCGATCAGCGAATTTAGAAAGTTCCCAGTTCAAACCATGCTGAATTTTGAGAGCCAAAACTTTTCCAGAAGCCAGGTCATCTCCGAACGAAAATCCTCCGGGAAGCATCAAGACTGCATAACGTCGGCAAAGATCGTCGAGCGTGACCTTCTCACTAATGAGATCATTGAGATGCCTGATCTCAGCAGTGAAACCGCTCATCGCAAATGCCTGCGCGGATTCCGTTTGGCAGTTAATTCCGTCACCTGCAAGAACCAGCACGCGTGGTTGTTGAGTACTCATTCCCAAAATCCTTCCCGCTTCCATGCCTGGCGCAACTTCTTAGTTTCGACGCTCCAGCCCCTCGGACCCGCCGACACACCCGTCACCTCGAGCTGTCCCTTGAGATGTGTGACCCCGATTCTGCGAAACGGCACTGAGTTGAGAGTCCAATCCGTCTCTACCGCAAAAGAATCCGCCTCACTCACCGAAACAATAAAACTATGAAAGCCCTCACCGAAACAAAACTCCCACGGTTCCACTCCCTCGGGGACCACGACTGTGGCACCCAAACCGCGAGCCAGGAGTGATTCGGTGACGGCAACCAAAACTCCGCCCTCCGAGACATCGTGTACAGCCTTCATTCGTGACTGTTCCTTTCCGACTCCGCCTCCCATCCACTGATAAATCCGACGAGCCTCATCCCAATCCGGCATTCCCAGTCGGAGCTGTTCAGAAAACTCCGAATCCAGTGAAATCCTGAGCATCGACGCAAGCTCTGAACCCAGAACTCCAAAACGTCCACTCCCCAAAAGATAAATCGACTCACCGGCACCTTTGAAATCCGCGGAGCGCGAATACTGAACGTCAGGAACCCGCCCCACCGCAGTGATCAACAGTGTCGGCGGCACCGAGATCGCCACGACCTCGCCATTTTTGCGGCCTTTATAGTCATTTTTCATGCTGTCTTTGCCGGATACAAAAGGTGCGCCCAAAGCGAGCGCAGCATCCCTCATTCCGAAACACGCACGCACGAGCCATCCTGTCTTTACGGGATCGCCCACCGGATCGGGCCAGCAAAAATTGTCGACAAGCGCTAGCAGAGACTCGGGCGTTCCGAACTCAGCTCCCACGCAAAGTAGATTTCTCACCGACTCATCGACCACGGCCTGAGCCATCACAAAGGGATCAATATCCGAAAGTTTGGGATTGATTCCGCAGGCTACCGCGATTCCGGCATTGGAGCCCGGCTTGGGCTTGACCACTGCAGCGTCGTTTGGACCGCTGAATGCCAGAGCGCTCCCTGAGCCCGCCGTATTCAGGGGCTTGATCACCGACATGCCCTGCACCTCATGATCGTACTGTCTGATCAGCCATTCTTTCGAGGCGATGTTGGGCTGCCTGAGCAACGCTAAAAGTACTTCTCCCGCCTCGGCTTGAAAATCTTTTCGCGCCGGAAGAGTGCCATGCGGAACGGCATTGTTTGACCGAGCCGATTGATTGGGTCCGTTCCAATGGGCCTCGAGCTGAAGCCGAGGCACGCCTCGATGGAGAAACTCTAGATTCAGGCTAGCTACGACTCTCTCAGCATACAAAATCTCAAAATAACCTGAATCGGTGAACTCACCCAAGTCGCTCGTCTCCACACCCCGGCGGGAGGCCAAATCCAAAAACGCTGGCAGCAGATCTCGAGGTACCGCAAGCGTCATGCGTTCTTGAGACTCACTGACGACCAGTTCATAAGGCTTGAGCCCTGGATACTTAGTCTTTGCCCGAGAAACATCCATTCGCGCGCCGCCGCTCAGTCTCGCGAGTTCACCCACTGACGAGGACAACCCACCGGCACCGTTATCCGTAACCGCGCGATACAAGCCCAGATCGCGCGCCTCCAGCAAAAAGTCCGTCATGCGTTTTTGCGTAATCGGATCACCCAATTGAACAGCACTCGAGGGAGAGAACTCGTCCAGCGCCAGAGAAGAAAAAGTCGCGCCATGAATTCCGTCTTTTCCGATTCGACCTCCCACCATCAAAATGCGATCGCCCGGAAGAATCCGCTTCGTCTGGCAGAGCTCACCTGCACTCATTCGCGGCATCATTCCGCCTGTGCCACAATAAACAAGGGGCTTTCCTAGATAACGCTCGTCGAAAACCAAAGCTCCATTTACGGTCGGAATCCCGCTCTTATTTCCACCGTGCTCCACGCCGCGACGAACGCCGTCGAGAATTCTTCGCGGATGCATCAGTCGCTCAGGCAGGGCCTCCGAATAAGTCAGAGGTCCCACGCAAAAAACATCCGTATTGAAAATCGGCTTGGCGCCCAGTCCACAGCCCAAAATGTCACGATTAACCCCTACAACACCCGTAAGCGCTCCACCGTAAGGATCGAGCGCCGAAGGACTGTTGTGAGTCTCGACCTTGATACAAAAGGCATCTTCTTGGTCAAAAGCCACGATCCCTGCATTGTCGTCAAATACCGACAGCAACCAAGGCTTGGGTAACATCTGGGTGGTTTCGGCAATGGTCGTTTTGAAAAGCCCGTCAATCTCCGTTGGAATTTCAGCATCGGGTCCCGGCGCCTGACCCAGTGCCGGAGAAGTAAAATCCTGGTAGCGAATCTTGGCCCCGAAAATCTTGTGTTTGCAATGTTCCGACCAGGTCTGGGCAATGACCTCCATCTCCACATCTGTGGGAGTCGATAAGCCCTGCACATTTCGCCTTGAGATCTCCTGAGGTCGCTTGAAATAATCCCGGGCAGCTTTCATCTCTTCGCCACTGAGCGCCCAGAGTTTCTTGTGACTGAGATTCGCAAGCTCCTGATCCCCTAGGTCCGCAAGCGAACACAAATCAACGCCGTCCATGAGAGGGGGCAGTGTAGTCCCGCTACTCGCACCGAACACCGTTCCGAGATTTAAGGTGGGGGTCACGAGTCGAGAGGTTGGCTTAAATGCCTTGGGCAAATCCCGTTTGATTCTCTCTTGATGAAATCGGTCACTCTTGCGGAGTTCCATCTCGGGTAATACGGTCCAGGTCTCAATGAGCTCATTGCAAAAAACATCGCGCGCAATCGTGCTCAGAGCAGGCTCGTCGAGTTGTTGGCCCTCCAGCAAAAACATTCTGCCGCTTGCGATCTGAGCAGCCTCGAGCTTTCGCCCCAGCACGATTTCAAAAGCCTCTAAAGCCGTCCGTCCGACATTATCGGTGACACCCGCGCGAAACCGCTTTTCGATTGTAAAAAAATTACCAGGACGCACGGGAGACGCGTCCATGAGGTCCAGCACCCCGCCTTGTTTTCCTGCCGCCGATGGAATGAGATTGCCGGTGAACAACCATTGCATCACGTGATCCCAAAAAATATCGATACACGCTGGAATCAACTCTTCGCGTGCGCACGGCAGATCGAGCCAGTAAACATCAATGGATCTCCCCCAGCGAATCCTCCTGCGAATTTCAGGGTGAGCCAGTTCGATTCGTCGAAGGAGACCCGCCGCGTTTGGGTCGTCATACTCGGGGCGTAAAGTAACTTCAATTCGGGCTAACAATGATGCTCTCCTTGTTTCTCGAAACCGAAAACTTTTCAGACAAAATCCAACTCAATGTCTGTGAATAAAGACGATGCTCAACCTGAATTCCAAGTGCACGAACCTCGTCCGCGCTGTGACAATCCACGATCGAAAAACTTTCCTGGGCGCAAATGGGACCCGCATCCAGTTGCTCATTCACGAGATGCACCGTCGCCCCAGTTTTAGACGCCCTTTGGTCGAATGCCTGCCCATACGCATCCATTCCAGGAAAAGCAGGAAGGAGCGAGGGGTGAATGTTGACGACTCGATGATAACCCTCAGAGGCTCGAAACCTTTCCAAAAAATAAGGCGAGAGCTTTCGCATGTAACCCGCAAGGACGACAAACCTCGGCCATTCTTTTGCGCGAGATTTTAACTCAGACAACACCGTCTCTTCGTGAGCCTCTCTCGGTGCCCCTTGTGGAAGAGGAACGCAAATTGCCGGAATTCCAGAAGCGCGGGCAAGATCTAATGCCTTTGCATCCTCGCGATCTGAAACCAATGCAACGATCCTGGCCCGGAGCCTTCCATGAGCGATCTCATTTAAAATCGCCTCAAAATTACTCCCGCGACCCGAAGCAAAAACCGCGATCGGGACTACCGCCGCAGCAGCATCGAGACCAATATCGGAGCGAAACTGCATTCCCCGAAATCGGGCACTCTCAAGCCGGCCATACGCCATCGCACGAGCCTCAAGCGGATCCGGTGAAATTCCCATTGCCCCCAAGACCCGGCCGCCTGAAGTCAAATAGCGATCTCCCTGTTGGCTCAGGCCAGCAAAAAAATAATTTGGAACTACGTTTGCTTCCGATCCTGCCAATAATGAGGTTGATGCCGCGACCACCGCGGCCGTGATCTCATCGCCGAGCTTAACCGCTGTCGGATATCCCTCGACCGCTCCCACAACGACTACGGCAGTTTCAGGCCTAAAACCGACATTTTCAGGAAACTCTTTAATA
This sequence comes from Bdellovibrio sp. ZAP7, assembly GCA_945865865.1. Classification (GTDB taxonomy): domain Bacteria; phylum Bdellovibrionota; class UBA1018; order UBA1018; family UBA1018; genus CAMBEX01. Next base: position 4,801 of record CAMBEX010000040.1, on the reverse strand, counting down.
TTGCCGCGGGCACAGGCCTCGAGCCACCCATACAAATCGTCGCTCATTCGAGACAAAAGCACCTGCGTCTCGGGATCTCCAAAGCGGGCGTTGAATTCCAAAACAGAAATCCGATCGCCCTCAATCATGAGACCAGCAAACAGCACTCCACGAAAAGGCGTTCCGCGTCGGTTCAATTCACCGAGCGTCGGCAAGAAAACCTCGCGTCTTAACCTCTCAGAAAATTTCTCAAAAAGGTCTGGCTGTCCATGCGCTAACGGAACAGGACTGATCGCGCCCATTCCGCCGGTCATTGGATTTTTTTTGGGCCCGCCCCCTACTGACCGCTCGTCACCCTCCGCGCGCAGAGGCTTGTAATCGCGAGCGGGCTCCAATAGTGCGCACCTCTCACCGTCGCAAAATGCCAACCACGAGGACTCCTCGCCGCTCAGGCGCTCTTCAATAACAATCTCTGCCGAAATCTCGATCAGTTCCTCGGCGGCAGCCAGCGCTTCTTCGCGACTCAAACAAACCTGGACACCCTTTCCGAGAGCAAGTCCATCAGCCTTGATCACCCAACCCTGTCCCCACTCGAGGTTCTGTAAAATCTCTCGAGCCTCAGGAAGCGAACGTGCCCGAAAAAAGCGTGCGGTCGGAATGCCAGCCGCCTGCATGACCTCTTTGGCAAATCCTTTACTCGCCTCAATCTGGGACGCTGCTTGTGTGGGACCGAAAACCAAAATTCCCCGAGCCGAGAGCACATCCACAATACCATCAGCCAGAGCCTGATCCGGCCCAATCACAACTAAATCTACGTTTGCGGCAATCGCGCGATCGGCCAACTTTTCAAACTCAGGAATCCCCGCGCTTAAATTCAGCTCCCAACGCTCAAAGTGATCAGGCAAAGCTCCGCAGCCAGGAGCGGCAATCACGCGTGAAACCTGAGCGGACTGTGAAAGTTTCCACGCAAGTGCGTGCTCGCGACCGCCAGATCCTACGACCAGTACGGTGCGAGAGGGGTTCACTGAGTTGCCCCGCTGAGTTCTCGGAGTTCCGAGCAAATCCGGTCCAACTCCCAGGCGTCCACAAACCAGCGCCTTCCGGTAAACTGATTGGTAATAGCCCAATAGACTTGTGAAGCAAGATCTCGGTACGGGGCGATGAGCGTTGGCGGCGCCTGAGTCACGCCCCGCTTCCACTCCGAGACCCCCTGATTTGCGGCCTCCGATTTAGCTCGATTGACCCACTCGTACCAAGGAGTTCTCCGATAAAAAGTCCGCAAAAATTCTTTAGAAAATTGAACTCCGCTTTTCATCAAGCGCAACTCATCAGGGCCGATGGCGTCGGCCAAAAAAATACCGCCGTTTGAATCCACTGCCCACTCGAGTTTTCCATCGGCAAGTTCAAACCCCAGATTTCCAAACCAGTACTTGAGAATCCCGGCCACCCACGCCGTCGTTAAAAATAATTCGTGAAGCACGTTTGCCGGCAAGCCACTGATGGCAAGCCCTTCGCTCAGACTCAAGACCCGGTCCGTGCTTTCAAGTTTGGTAAAAAGCTCCATCACCGGAAAGTCCCAGCGCGAAACACCGCCCTCTCCTAGAGTGGCAGGCCCAGCTCCCAGATTTTTGAGGTAATCAAAATCCCGAGCGACACGACCCAAAAGTGAGCTGCCAGCAGGGCACGAGAAACGAAAAACCACTTCAAGCGGAATCAATTTTGGAAAGGACGCACCAAACGTTTTCGAATAATCCGAAACCGATCTACCGAGAACGCTGCCCGGAACGGGTGGGGAAACTGAGACACGTTTGACCGCAATCGCGCACGCGCTCGAGTTCACTTGTGAAAACTTTTCTAAACGCATCGGCGAATACTCACCGCTCGTTTGCGGAACTCCGGGCAAGACACCCAGATAATGGGTCTTTAAACCTTGAGCTTTGAGTTTTTCGCCCAGTTCATTGAAGGCGGCTCCAAATCGATTGCCCTTCCGCAAGGCCAGAGCTTCGGGGGATTTTGAAAACTCCTGCCAGCTTTCCGGGAGCTCAAGCCGTTCAAAGACCGCGGCTGCTAGAATCGCAAGCGCGCGACCTTTTCCAGGAATCGTGTCTGGCATCCTTCCCCAGTCAAAAACCGAGAAGCAATCCGAATAATCAAAAACGATCGCGCCCAGATCTTTGTCTGTTTCAGAAAAAGGACCCCACAAGTCTTTAACTGAACCGCGATAGAGTCGCTCCATCGATCACGTCCCCCCGCTCAACTGCTCGCGGTCTTCCGCACGTGACTCAGCAAACTTTTTTGCGCACGAAACATCCGTTGGATACTTTCCGTCCATGCATGCGGTGCAGGGGTTTTTATTTTGCGGTCCATCCAATGATCTGCGCAGCCCGGGTAAGTCCTGGTAAACCACCGCATCGGCTCCGAGCGCCTGGCAAACCTCCGCCTCTGTGCGCCCAGATGCCAAGAGCTCATTGGGGTTCGGAAAATCAATTCCATAAAAACACGGATGCGTGATCGGCGGACAAGTCGAAACAAAAGTCACCTTAGCCGCGCCCGCAGCGCGAACAAGCTCGATAATCTTTCGAGAGGTGGTCCCTCTCACTATCGAATCATCGACCAACAAAATTTTCTTACCTTCGATTTCAGAGCGCACGGGTGAAAGCTTGAGGCTCACCGCGCTTTCGCGTTTGTCTTGCGAATCCAGGATAAAGGTCCGCTTGATATAGCGATTTTTAATCAGGACTTCGCGATAAGGAATTCCGAGCTCCTCTGAAAGCGCGATCGCGGCGATTCGCGAAGACTCAGGCACCGGAACAATCATGTCGGCTTCGATCTCGCCTTTTTCAATCCGCTCACGAACTCTTTTTGCAAGATTTTTTCCAAGCTGAATTCGCGCTCCGTAAACCGGCACACCATCGATTATGGATTCAGGCGAAGCAAAGTAGATCCACTCGAACATGCAGTGACGCGCATCCGAAGAATCCCGCGGAGCCGTGGCACTTTGTGATGCAGGCGAAATCACTCGCGAATGAACTCCTCCTTGGAGATCGACAAACACGACCTCACCCGGCTGAACATCCCGAAAAGCCTCATAGCCCAAGAAAGAAAGTGCCACGCTTTCGGAAGCGACCCCGTGCGCCTCTCCCGAAGCCAGCTCGCCTCCTTTTTTTCTGCCCCAAACGAGGGGACGGAGTCCAAGCGGATCCCGAAAAGCCACCAGCCCATGATCGGCAACCAGCGTTGCGATGCTGTAACTTCCTGTGACTTTTTCAAAAATCCGCCCCACGGCTTGGCAAATCTGCTCAAAAAAATCGGACTCCTTGGATTGAGCCAACGATTCAGCAAAAAGATTGAGAACCACTTCGGTGTCGGATTGCGTAAGCAGATGTCTTCGGTTCTGAGTTCGGAGCTCATGTGCAAGCTCAGCGCAGTTTACGATGTTTCCGTTGTGAACCATTCCCAAACCAAACGGATAGCTCAGCAAAAAAGGCTGAACATCGTGGAGCTCGCCTCGACCAATCGTGCTGTACCGGGTGTGACCGATGGCCATATTTCCGGTGAGAGTCCGCATATTATCGCGAGTGAAAACGGATTCGACCAAACCTAAGCTCTTGACTCGATGAAAACCGTCAACGTCATAGGAAAGTATGCCGGCTGCGTCTTGCCCGCGATGTTGCAAGGTGGTGAGTCCCAGGAAGGCTTCGCGCGAAGCTTCCCGGCTACCGATGAGACCAACGACGCCGCACATATGCGCTGGATATAGCACAGCAATCCAACCCCAAGCGAAAGCCGAATGGAGCGCGCGTCGAATTTATATCGACACCTTCAAGCGACCTATTGACGCGTCGCATCGGCAATCTCTGCCGCTCTCTTGCTCAGCGAGTTGAAACCCTGAGCGCAAGCCGTTAAACTAAACCCATGTGAGAGCATTTCTCACGGAGGAGTTAGATTTAATGAGCGCAAGCATGGACCCTGAAAATACTGAAACGACTGAAACCACACGAGCTGGATCGGCCATCACTGGAACCGAAAAACCTGTTAGAAGCTCGAACGGCAACAGCCCCATTACTGGAATCATTGACGAAAAACAGGTCATCATTGATTTTGGAAAATACGAAGGCAAGTCGATCCAGGAAATCGCGGAACTCGACCCCGCGTTTTACACCCGGTTGGCGGGCGAAAAAGAAAACGGCGTTTTTGCGATTCGCCGAAGCCGCGATAAGAGCTTCAGACTTTACATCAACCCGCTTTCGGGACTTGACCACTAAGACCGCCTCAGGTTTCGCGGGGTTCATCCCAATAAATAAAGACACCGGGTGTCGGCAGCGTCGAGCTTCAGGAGCTCGACGAATGCCTCACCGGCGTCTTTATTTATTTTGAGAAGTGAATGCGTGGCAACGCCTAAGCGCTAAATCTCTATTTCACCGCGAAACACTTCGACTGCCGGGCCTTCCATCATCACGGGCTCGGTACCACCCTTCCAACTGATGTTAAGAGCGCCCCCCGGAAGCGTAACTCTCACTTTTCCACTCACGCGCGAAGTCGCTAGCGCCGCGACTGCCGATGCACACGCCCCGGTTCCACACGCAAGCGTGACTCCCGTTCCGCGCTCCCAGACTCGCACTTCGATCTCGGTGGCTGACTGGGTTTGTACAAACTCGACGTTAGTGCGTTTCGGAAATCTCGGATGGTTTTCGATCAGCGGACCCAGCTTTTCGAGTGCGACACGGCTCACATCGTCCACGAAAATCACTGCATGAGGATTGCCCATGCTCACTTCAAAAAAGCGGACTTTTTCAACGCCCAGATCAAGCTCTTCGCCGGA
>CAMBEX010000039.1 GCA_945865865.1 Bdellovibrio sp. ZAP7 | reverse complement strand
ATCTGGTATCGGTCACATAAGGCTAACCGTTGGTAACCCATGAGGCCACCCCTTCCGACTTGCTAGGTCATGAAGGAGAGACCCTGGGCCAACGGTTGGCTCAGTTCAATCTTTTCCAGGGTGTTGCGTTAGCCGGTGCAAATTCACCGGGCAGTGGAATGGAGTGTCAACAAAAAGTACAAGAGAAAGTACGACAAATTTCGTGACGCTCAGAGAGCCTTGACAGCGAGAGAGGGGCACCGTCACCATAAGTCCTGACACAAAAATATGCGTCTGGATTGGGTGCGATCGTAGTTTTTGGATCTGAAAAATCCAGCGGTGTATTTCTAAAAATAAAAAAAGGAAATGTATGAAGCAAAAAGTACTCATTTTAGGGCTGATCATGGCCCAGTTTACCGGTCTAGCGGCGCTTGCGGCTCCTGCTGGCGACACGGAAATCGGCGGAACCTACTACAATAAGATCGTGCAACTCAAAGACGTGATCGCGGACGTTTTGCCACCGCCGGCCTACATCATCGAGTCTTATCTCGTCAGCCTCGAGATGCTCGACTCCCTCGACAAGGGTGATCAGGCCAAGATCGCCGAATTGTCCAAGTACGCGGGTTTGCTCAAGGACGGAGACAGTGCGAAGGGATCGCCTTTTCCGGGTTACTATGAGCGCATCAACGTCTGGAAAAAAGATCTGCCTTCGACCACTCCGACAGAAAAGAAGATCAAAGATCTTATGACCCAGCTTTCGGTCGAACCCGCCACTCAGTTTTTCAAGGTGAGGGACGAAAAGTTTCATCCCCTCGTCAAGGCGGGCAAGCTTGCCGAAGCCACCCAAGTTCTTCGTGGTGAAATGAAGCCCCTCTATGACAAGCACCGCAAGCAGATCGACTTGCTCGTGGCAGCCGCAACTCAGGAGTTTCAGGCGACTGAAAAACTTGCCTCAGGCAAAGCAGCCAAAGGTGAAACGGCAGAGCTTAAGGTTCGCGGAGCCATTTATACCAAGCTCATGATCCTCAAGGATCTGATTGCTGACGTTCTCCCTCCGCCTAAGTATCTCATTGAATCCTATCTGGTCGCGCTTGAGGCCATCGATGCAGCGGATGCCGCTAAAACGGGTGGAGATAAGTCCAAGGTCGGCCAGTTGGTTCAGTACGGAAAGCTTCTTGCCAACGCCAACAGCAGCAAGGATCCGTTTCCGGGCTATACGGAACGCCAAGAGTATTGGGTGTCCAACCTGCCTGAGGCGACATTGCCTGAGAGAAACATCAAAGAGTTGATGACCAAGCTCTCACACGAGCCAGCCAAAAAGTTTTACGAGGTTCGTGACAGTAAGTTTGTGCCGGCGGTGACCGCTGGAAATGTCGCAGATGCCAAGAAGGTACTGAGAGAAGAGCTCAGACCCCTCTATGATTCGCACCGAGGCCACATTGATTTCCTGGTCGCCCGAGCCAACAAGAACTACAAACTGCTCGAAAGCGAAGTCGATCGTATGGTCGCGAAGTAAAGTAGTAAGAAAAGATATATCAGGCTGCGGCAGGCTTTTGCGAGTCTGCCGCGGCTACTTCAAGCACCGCTGGATCAGCCATCAGTTCAACTTTTGAGAGAGCTTGAACGATGTCCACCAAGATAATCACGCTGGCCTCGACCTTACCCATTCCAAGAACATAGCTGAGTCGATTTGAATCACCGAGAACAGGCGCGGGCTCAATTTGTTCTGCCTTGAGATCGATCACTCCACTCACCGAGTCGACAATCATTCCGACCTGGCCTGTGTCGCCCTCGATGACGATGATGCACGTTTGGCGAGTGTGCTCAGTTTCTACAAGTCCAAACTTGAGCCGGAGGTTCACCACAGGAATGACTTTTCCGCGCAAGTTCATCACGCCCGCCACAAAAAACGGAGTCTGCGGCACCGCTGTGATGTCGGTGAGTCGATTGATTTCACGCACATTCCCGATCGGCACTCCATAGGCCTGGGACTTCAGGCAAAAGGTGAGGTATTGGCCGGGTTGAGCTGCAGCGCTTTCAGTTTTTGATTGGGTTTCCATGATCAAAATCCGTCCGTCGTTCCGACTTTTTTAAAGGTAGTGTCACCGTCCAAAGGCAAGACCGTTTCAGCGGGAGTAACGGGAGATGGCCTGGCGCCCCCGATGTGAGCCACCAATTTGGGCCTCCTGTACTGAGTAGGATGCGCTGATCTTTCACTTATGGCACTCCCGGCACTCACTGCTGTGTAGCCAGCAGGAGCAGAGTGCTTGACTCCGCCCTCTTGTGCGTCGCCATGGATGACTGCGCCCAGATCCTTCACGAGGTTTTGGAGAACCGATGCTTGAGCGGACATCTCCTCGGACGAGGCGGCAACCTCTTCGGCAGAAGAAGCATTTTGTTGCGTCGAAGAGTCGAGCTCATTCATGGCCTTGTTAATCTGCGTGATGCCGTTGGCTTGCTCAGAGCATGCCGAAGCGATCTCGTTGTTCAGATCGGCGACCTTTTTAACTGAAATAACGATGTTTTTGAGCACGTTACCACTTGCGTCGGCAGTGCGAGTGCCATGGTCAATTTTGGTCACGCTGTCTTTGATCAGGCTCGTGATGTCTTTTGCCGCAGAGGCGCTTCTTTGGGCGAGTGTTCTGACAGCTTCGGCGACCACCGCAAAACCTTTTCCTTGTTCACCCGCGCGCGCGGCCTCGACCGCCGCGTTGAGTGCAAGAAGGTTGGTCTGAAACGCGATATCGTCGATGACGTTGATGATCTCCTCAATCTTTTTGGAGCTGGTGGAAATGTCTTTCATCGACCCAATCAAGCTTTTGATTTCTGTCTCGCCTTCTTCAGCGGATTTTGTGCTGGTGGCAGAAAGCGCAGCGGCCTGTTTGGCGTTATCAGCGTTGAGCTTGACCATGCTTGCGAGTTCTTCAAGCGATGAGACAGTCTCTTCAAGCGAGCTTGCCGCCTCTGTACTGCCGGCTGACACTTGTTGCGCCGAGGCAGAAAGTTGGGCTCCCGCCGAAGTGACCTGATTTCCAGCGCCGTTGAGTTGTCCTGCGATGGAGGTCAACAGGCGCGAGAGGCGGTTGGCCAAAAAGAAACCAAAGACAATCACGGCGAGTGAGGAAAAAACTCCCACGAGCGAAAGTAAGATTTTTTGCCGATGGGAGTCCGAGACTTCCTTCTCGGCCTCGGCCTTTGCGAGTTCGCCGCGAGCCTTGGCCATATCAAAAAGTGCTTGGTCAATCGCGTTGACCGCACCTCGAAGTTTGCCGACGATCACGTCGCGACCTTTTTCGGTATCAGCCATGGTGTGTTTAGCAAAGAGAGACGCCGCTTCTTCGAAGCCTTCGGCAAAAGCCTGCTCGTTTTGCTCGACCGGCTTATACATTTCTTTCATTTTTTCTGAGCGCGGAAAGGTTAGGTAGTGTTCTTGCGCAGTTTTGAAATTTTTAAACTCTTCGCGGGATTTTTCGATCGCCTGGGTCTTTGCCGCCACATCGCCATCGAAAGCAAAGGCGGTCCAGAGCTGGCGCATGACCCCTTGCATAGAGCTCACCATCTCGCCGGAGGCTGTAGCCAGCGGGAGTCGAACGAGATTAGCCTTTTCAACCGACGCTCCGAGGCCACCGATTTCCTTAAACGAGAGAAAGGTGTTTGCGGCAAGCGCAAGTACCGGAAGCGCTACCAGCGCAAACAATTTACCCCTCAGACCTTTGAACCAGTTAGTCATTTGCACGCGATCTCCTTGGGGACCGCCACGCGGTAACCCAGTTATTTTCTCTCACTTGAGCTATCGGCAGACCCTGACGGGGCCTAAAATTAATATTTCTGCAGTTCTTGGGCGCCAAAAATCCGTCGAAAAACGCCAAGAGCCCGCCAGTCTTGCGACTGGCAGGCTCTATCGAGACACAGTCATTTCGGCGTCTCTTCAATACTCAGTGAATGACCGGGGGTGGTCATGGCCACCGGTTTGCAGTAGGCCGGCGGATGACCACGACCGAACGGCGTTTAAAAAGTTTCTATAAAAAGAAAAACCCCATCGCCATCCTCTGTGGAGTGTTTGCCTTCGCGTGCCTTCTTCCAATGGTGACGCAGGCAAGGCCGCCCTTGCGCAGAACACCGGGGCAGATCGATATCAACAACCCACCCTTACCCAGAGCAGGGGTTTATACGGAGCATTTGGACCAAAAGCTTCTGTTTGATCTTGTGAGCAATTTCCAGGAACGACGAGCCACACTGCTCGCGATCGGCCGCGGGGATTCAGGGTTTGAAAATATTTTTGCCGCGGATCAAAATTTTGGGGTCGGCGCAAACATCGGTACCGGCGCACGTTTCTCGCGCTTGCCACGTGCGGATCTCAATGGGCCCGGGCAATGGGCATCGCATATTCCGGCGCGTGCAACGGGCCCGAACGGACAATCCTGCGTGGAGTGTCATACGTTGACCATGCCGGATGGGGCGGGATTTATTTCGCACAACGTGATTCGTGACCCGCTCCATTCCGGCGACCCGACACAGTACATTCAGCGCAGCGCTCCCCATGTTTTTGGACTGGGCGCGGTGCAGTTGCTTGCCGAAGAAATGACGGCAGAACTTCAAGCGACTCTGACTCTGGCCAAGAATGAGGCCTGCGTCTCCAATAATACTTTATCCGTGACAAAGTCACTGTCGGCCAAGGGTGTTTCGTTTGGATCGGTCACCGTGCGGCAGACTCTCGGTAATCCCAGCCCCAGGTGCAATGTTTTGACGAACGATGTGAGCGGGGTGGACTCCGATCTCGTCGTGAAACCCCTCCAGCGCAAAGGGATTACTGCGACGATTCGTGATTTTGTGCGAGGAGCAGAGCATAACGAACTCGGGATTCAGCCGGTTGAGATGGTGGGCGAAGGAGTGGATGGAGACGGCGATGGTGCCACCAACGAGTTTTCGGTGGGTGACGTCACCGCGCTTACGATGTATCTGGCCTCACAGCCTCGAGCGACCACTAAGCTGGAGCTTGCGGCGATGGGATTTATTCCGTTGCTCACTTCCGGGGAGCTACTCTCGATCGAACGGGGTCGTGCGACTTTTGATCGCGTCGGTTGCGCCGTTTGTCACGTGCCGGAACTTAAGCTCAATAGCGCTGTGTTCAGTGAGCCTAGCCAAAGTCCCTGGTATCGCGATGCGGCTTTTCCGGCGGGTCAAAATCCCGTGGCAATGTTTGTCGATCCAGCGCATCCCCTCCTTCTCGATCTGGCCAGGGATGTGGATGGTGGCCTGACTCCCTTTCAGAATGATAGTCAGGGGCGGGTGAGAGTGGAGCTCTTCAGTGACCTGAAGCGGCACGATCTAGGGGCCGAAGACTCCGAGTCGATTGATGAGGCGGGAACCGGCCGTGGCACTTGGCTGACGCGTTCACTCTGGGGAATGGGATCGACGCCACCCTACATGCACGACGGACGCGCAACCGATCTGGATCAGGCGATTCAGGTCCACGGAGGCGAGGCCGCTGGATCTCGAGCGCTCTTCAATGCGCTCAGTAGTGGCGAGAAGCAGGACGTCTCCGCCTATCTTTTGAATCTCCGACTTTTTAAACCGTAAAAATTTAAAATTACAGGGGCAAGAACATGAACTATTCTCATTTTGAATTTGGAAAGCAGGGTCGAAAACCGGGTGTCAATATCGGGTTAGGGTTTTTGCTGACTCTGTCTCTGATGCCCACGGCGCATGCTGCCGTTCAGGAGGCCGTGCAAAAAAAGATTCAGCTGGCCTTGCGTGAAAATCAGTCGCTTCCCGGCGGCGCCTCTCTCAAATTGATGGCCGACACACGGGTGCCCGTTACCGCCGAGATCGAGTATCTCAAATTGGACACCGGATGTACCGATGCGTGGTGCGGCGGAACAATCAAAGTGGCGGGCGAAACACTGGTGATTCCGAGAAATTTACAGATTGATCTCCCCGCCAATCGGCTCACCTTAAAGCAACTCGTTGACCAGGCTCCCACCACCTGCCGTACCCGTGGCGAGACAGGACTCGCGCGCCAGGATACTTGTTTGGCCGGTGGAAAGGGCGCAACGGCCGTCATTCATGCCAATCGCTCGGATTGTGGAACGGCGATTGTCGGCGATCTCTTTGTTCAACTTGGACCTGAATCCATGACCGGCGCTGTGTCGTTTATCAATCACGCAGAGGGCTATTTCAGGCTCAATGGACAGGTCGGAAGCGACACGACCGGAACGCTGGTTCGAATCAACGATCCGACCGGACGCTATACGATTCAGAAAGGAAAGGGTTGCGCCGGCGGGCCAAATTGCAGTCCTGACCCACGCTTCACCGCAGATCCGGACAACTACACTGTTTCGTTTTTGAGCGGCTATCCGATGTGTATTGCCAGCATGGTCACCACCGGCTCACGTCCGCGTGGGAGCGACGCAAACGGAAATGGGGATGCTTTTTGTCCGACCACCAACCGAGTCGGGTCAGTAGCTTCCGACTCCAGGCGGTTTGCGCCGCTGAAAGTGGGCGACAATGTGAGCGCAACGGGATCTTTTGTTTACGTGGCCAAGACACGATTCCTCACGGCACATACGGTGACGGTCAATCGTGGCATCACCACCAAAAATTTGCCCGATCAGCCGGACTACATAGCTCTGACTGCAGCTGATTGGGGGCTCCCTAGATTTTCAACAGCGGCTGTTGAAGTCAGTTTTGGCGGGAGAACGACACTTCCTGAATCTCAGTTGGATATTTTCGCTCTGAGAGTGGATCCCACCGATAATTCCAATCACCAGGAAGCATTGGCGTCCACCGTTGGAAATCCACACACGACGGAGCTGGGTATCGGCGGGCCAGGAGGAATCTGGTCGATCGGCTATGCACTCGACTTCGCCTTTGGTGCTCCGGTGGATCCTCTGACTTCACCTTGCGCTCATCTCAGAAACGCTGGATTTAACGTGTGTCCAATGAACGGAACCATGAAAGAGGAATTCTCGTTTGTGAGTCCGCCCCCGCGCGAAATTCTTGCCGTCAGCAGACATAGACTGAACGTCGGAGTGGTGGCTTTGGATATCAACGCCAATGCCGCGCCCAGTGGTCGATACACGATGCCATTAGGCTTGGGTTTGGGTGGCCTCACCTTGCCGGATCCTACGGCATTTGATTTTGACGAGGCCGCGGAGGCGTTTGTTTTTGATGGGCTTCCTTGGAGTCATGATCGCAGGCTGAGTCCGGGGGGCTGCTTGGACTCAGGATGCGAGCAGGGCGCGCAAGCACTGACTCCCTATCCCATCTCGGGGCTCGATCCCCGAGGGAGCGACTTGTTGATTCCGACCCCAGATCCTAGCCGCGTGCTCGCATACTTCACCTATGTCGGCGAAAGTGCGACGGCTCATTTTCTGTCGTGGCCACCGATTAATTCTTGCAGTCTTCCAGTTGGAAACGTAGCTCCGGTGGCCAACCCGGATACCGCTACTACCCGGCTGAATACTGCAGTCAGAATTGCTGTTTTGAACAATGACCGCGATTCCGATGGGACTATCACCCTTTCTGGTGTGTCCGTTGTGGTGGCGCCAGCTCATGGAACAGCGGTGGTCAATGCCGATGGAACCGTCACCTATACCCCTGCGACGGGTTATGTCGGGGTGGATAGCTTTCAGTACCGCGCTACGGACAATCGCGGGACACAATCCAATGCAGCCAGTGTTTCTCTGACCATCACCTCGGTGGTCTTGGCTGCTCAGCGAACGGAGTGAGCAAATGAACTACTTACCGCACCGTATTTTTTGTGCGCCACTGTGGGCATCGGGGTTGATGTTCTGGGTTTTCGCTGGGGTGAGTCCCGCTCATGCGGCAACCGGCTCCATTCCGGTAACGAAGGAGGCGCCCGCAAATGCCGCGCAAATCCGGCTTTTTTCTGGCCCGGCCGAATGGGATCTCAAGGACGATGTCCGAGTCGATCTAGAATCCGGGGCGGTGACGGGAGCGTCTTACCGAAAAGTGTGCACTGCGTTTGGACAGTGCAGGTCTGAGCGCACCGAGGCTTTTCAAGCAGCCGCTCTTTCGTCAGCAGATTTAGCAAAACTCCAGGGTGCGATAGCAGCGGTCCGAAACTTGAGGCCTGAGCCCGGGTGGGAGGCAGCAACCCCGACTCGCGGCGAACTCTGTCAGTTTGCGAGTAGATTTGTTTATCAGGTGCCACAACCAACGCAAAAGGAGCGGGTGGGCACGCGTCGCGACGATATTCGTGTCGCAGAATTTCAAGCCTGCTCCGGGAGGCGCCTAGCTGTCACGAGTGCTTTGGAGATCGAGCGCGTTCTCAACATCGCCGCGGGTAACTTGGGGCTGTAGCGGGTGACGCAGTGGGCTTCGGTGCCGAGTGACACTGTCGGGTGGCATCCGGGATGCAAAAGTGAATTGAGATCAGAACCTTCACCGTTTTCAGGCCCAGACGAGGGTCGCCTGAAGACCGTTTCAACTCAGGAGGCCGGTATTCACCGGTAAGAATATGATGCGAATTCGAGTGAATAAGAAGTCTTGGCTGACGGCGGTCGTTGCCGGCGCAGTCGTCACTACCGGAGTCGTTGCGGGGTTCTTATTGAGTGACCAATCTGAAGCCGAAATTCTGCATACCGACCTGATGGCGTTTCCGACTTCTCCTGAACCCACTAATATTGGCGAATTTATCCGCGATCCCGAGGCCGCCAAAGAACTGGGCAAGGCGTTGTTCTGGGACATGCAGACAGGAAGTGATGGCGTGGTCGCCTGCGCTACTTGTCATCATCATGCGTATGCGGACCATCGCGACAGAAACCAGTTTAATCCGGGGCCCAATGGAATATTTGAATTTGGAGCGCCCAATGCGCTCATGCCTGCAACCGCGATCCCGGTCACCTCTGATGATATTCTAGGTTCGCAGGGCGTCACTAAAATGGATTTCGTCGACATCATTCCGGGTAGCGCAGTGGACAATGTGGTCCACGTACCTGATCCCGTCTTTAACGTGGGCGGTGTCAATGTTCGACAGACGACCGGAAAAAACACGCCTACGTCTATTCATTCTTCATTCAATCATCGAAACTTTTGGAACGGACGTGCGCACAACACGTTTAATGGGGTCAATCCCCTAGGCGACGCAGATCAGTCAGCGGCCGGAAAGATATGGAAGCGTGTGGGCAGGAGAGTCGTACCTGCTCAGATTCAGATCGATAACGCGAGCGCAGCCTCGCAGGCAGTGGGGCCTCCTAACAACTCCGCTGAAATGTCGGCAGCCGGAAGAACTTTCCCGAAACTCGCAAAGAAAATGCTGAGCCTTCGGCCTCTCGGCAAGCAGCTCATTCACCTGAATGACAGCAGACTGGGATCTCTGAGTCGGTTTCCAGAACGAGGCTTGAAGGTGTCATACCAGACCTTGATTCGTAGGGCCTTTGACTCCAAGTGGTGGAACTCACGGCGCGTATTCAGCGTGGATCCAAACGGAATGCCGATCCCTGGTCGTTTGGGAACCCCCGTAGGCACCAATGAGTACAGCTTGAGCGAAATCAACTTCTCACTCTTCTGGGGACTTGCGATTGCGCAATACCAGTCGACGCTCGTAGCTAACGATGCGCCGCTGGATCGTTTCCTTCGCGGTGAGAATGATCCTCGCTTTGGTGCAGTCGAACACACGGGCCTCACGGAGTTCACCGGCGAGGCGCGCTGTAACGAGTGTCACGCAGGAGCGTTGTTTACTGAGGCTACAGTGGACTCGGTTGCAACATTGGGCCGTGTGCGTCCAGGAAACTTGCGAGACGGAATCCTGGCCTTCTTTGATACCGGCTTTAGAAATATCGCCGTACGTCCTACAGGAGAGGATCTTGGAGTGGGTGGAACTACTCCCTTCGGTGCTCCGCTTTCGTTTTCGCGTCGGGAGCTGGCACCAGGAACTCGAGTCGCTGTGGATGGAGCGTTTAAAACTCCAGGGCTCCGAAACATCGAACTCACGGGGCCTTACTTCCATAACGGAGGCAAGCGCACGTTGGATCAGGTCGTGGCCTTTTACAAGGACCGCGGGGATTTCAGAAACGAGAACCGCAATCAAATCGATCTTCAGTTTGAAAACATCGAGATCGAAAACCAACCCGCTATCGTGGCTTTTTTGAAGAATGCTCTGACGGACGATCGCACAAGGCAGGAAATGGCTCCCTTTGACCATCCGGAACTCTTCATTTCAAACGGTCACAAACAAGACGGATCATCCGACAGCATAGTACGGATACCTCAGCTCGGTGCTGGGGGCCGCCCCGCCGAAGGACTGCCACCTCTCACGGGATTTTAGTCGCGCTGTTGAAATGACAATCAGGGGGCCAGGGCAAGCTCAATGCCCTGGCCTCTTTTTTTAGATCACTTGCTAAACGCGCCACTTTTTCCGGTTCCTTGCGGAATTTCCTGAATCTGTTGGAGAGTGCCGAGCGACTTTCTAATCTCCAGAAGTTCGGGGAGGATCCGCGCGCATTCTTCGTCCGAAAGTTTTGCGTATTCGATTGGAATCTTGACCTCAACAACTCGGTGATGGGGCTCATACCTACCCGTGCTGGGTGCTGAGCCCGGTTTCGCCGGATCCCGGTACTGGATGTCGCGGTCAAAAGTAATTTGAACGTCGACCTTCTTAGGCGGGCTCTGACTCATGTCCTTGAGGCTCACCTGGTAGGCGCTCCGAGAATAGCGGATATTCAGCGCCTTTTGCAGAGTATCGGGTGGCACTTGCTGGTGCAGGGCTTCGATCCCAGCAATCATTTCTTTGACAAGCTCAGGTGGATTTTTCTCGATGGATCTTGCCGTGATGGCCTCTCGATTGGCCGCAAAGGATGCAGGATTTTTAAACAGAAGTTCGATATCCGCGTTTTTCATGACCACGCTGGGCTTGAGTACGACATCTTTTTCGGTAGCGTGATCGATCTTGAACTCCAACTTGCTGGTGTCCTTGAAGGCGGGATCGGTTTCCATGGCGGAGCCCGAGTGAGGAGAGGACTCCTCGGTCGCCGTGCCGTACCGTCGGATTCGGATTTTCGCCTTTCTTTTGGTGGTGTTTTTAGGGGCGGTGCCACTGGGCGCGGGAGGCAGTTCAAACGTCGGAAGGTAATCCGTCTCGGTGATGTTGAGTTTTCCGTCCTTCGGAACGTCTCGCAGTGTGAGTCTCTCACCAAAGCGATCGCGAAGCTGATTAAGCATATGGTCGGCATTCTTTTCATCGACGACCCATTTGGTTTCGCGCCTGAGACTGGTCGTATTTCCGCCCGATTGGGCGACATTTCGCGCAGTCGCCTCAAAAGAATCAGACTTGAGCTTGACCTTAGCAGGTTTGGCTTGCTTGAAAAGACCGAGACTCGGGAGCGCGGTCAGCGTGAGGCTTTGGACCGCGTGCGTGCCCGAACGCCAGGCTTCTGCACGATAAGCTTGGGCAAGTGCGGGATCCTGCTCCTGCGAGCTCTGAAGGGCCGCATCGTAAGCGTCTTTACTGGAGATTCCTGCATGCGCGGCGGCGGCAGTCACGCCCACGGCGGCCGTTCCGACGCCCAGGATTTTACCTAGTTTTGAGCCTGTTTGGGCGAGCGCACCCACTGGCGCTAACACAAAAGAAAACGCCAGCGTGGGTCCGCTGAGTTCCTGAATATTTCTACCGAGATTACATAAAAATGACTGCGAACCCGTGGCGCTCTCCACTGTGGCCGAACTCAGGGCGAGGGCCGCGCCTATCCCGGCGCCCCATTTGAGCGAGGTCGCGCATGCTGCCGGAGCGAGAATGCACGCAGGGGATGCGATAATCGCCGCAGCTTTTCCTTTGAGGTCGCCGATGCCATCGATGCGGTTTTGATAAACCTGTTCCATGGCGGCACTGTTGATTTTATGAAACTCGCGGAGTGTCGCGCTGGGCAGTCCGAAGTGATCGCGCAGGAGCGTCAGATTTTTATGCGCACGATTCATGGCTCCATCCATCTCAATCTCGTGAGGGAGAGAGGATTCAGCGCTCGGTTTCTTAAATTTGTCCTCGTAATACTGAACCTCAAGCAGCATGAGGTCCGTCCATGATCGACCCTTTTTGGACGCACCGATCGCAGACTGAACCTCGCTAAAATAGCTGCTCACCGTTTTTTGAAGGCGCCGTTGGTAAACCTCCGTCGGCAGAGCTGAGACGCCGCTTTTTTTCTCGGCCGTTGTCGGTAAAATGACCCACTCTGAAAGCGCAATCGCAGAGCGTCTTTTGGGAGCGGTGAGTTCGTCGAGGTGCGCTTCGGCCTCTGGAAAACGTTTGAAAAATGCCGCGCGCAGTTCTGGCTCTGCGGCAAGTCTTGGCCACGACATCCGTTGAAGATCCCACCCGGGGGCTGCGAGAACAGCACCCGCTGATTCTAGAAGTCCCAATTCACGCTGCGAGAGCGGTGGCGGAGGTTCGATTCCATTTTCAGCGAGCGATTTGAGGAGTTGAGTTTCTTCGGGGCTGCCTGGACTTGACTGACCTCTGCTGTTTTCACGACCCGCAAAACTAACGCGGTCCTGCGACTTTCTTAAAATCTCCTGCTCTTTCGAAATCGCATTCAGGTTCGCGAGTGCCAACACACGTTGTGAGCGAGTGGTGCCCGATTTTTCTAGTTCACCCAGGACTGCCGCGATCTGTGATCGTGCCGCTGATGGATTGATTTGCCCGGCGAGGGCGCGAGAGTGGAGTCTGTCGATTTCGAGCAGGATTCGCGTTTCACCCGAACTGAGTGGAGCGGCGCAATCGCCATCAGAAACTCGGGCGGCAAGCTGCGCGAGTTGCGGGTCTACGCTAGGGACGCCGGTTGAATCTTGCTGGAGGCATTCGATTCGAGCTGCCTTCTCGGCGCCCCAGCTCGCAGTGTGCAACGCAAGCAGCGCGAGCGTGGCAAGACTCCGGCCGACGCTCGGTCGTGGGCGTTGGCGCTGGGTGACACTGCTGTTTGACTGCTTGCACCAGGGATTCACACGCATCGCTCCGTCAGAACTGATCGGAATTTAAAGAGACTGACTTCAGCGTTACGACAGGGGTCACGGATATTTTCTGATGAGCAGTCAGTCACTTTATTGACGAGTCGCTACCTTCGAACTGTGATTCAATAGGCGAGTGACCCAAGCGTTCAAAACCGGCAAGGTCGTATTCAAAAATAAGCGCGACGAAGTTCTCGCGGTAACGGACTTCTGCGACTCGCAACTCAATCTCCTGGCTCACGCGCAAGCAGTCGAGCTGGATATTGGGAGCCGGTGCGGAGGGCATGGCCTCTGCGGAGGTGATCGGCTGAGAGTTTTGGCGTCGCCGGAAAAATTATCGGCCGTTACTGACGTTGAGCGCGGACATCTGACCGCGGCTGAACTCGCGGGCGGAATTCGACTCGCTTGCCAGTGTTTCCCGGAGCAGGGCGGTTTGGAGATTCTTGTGACGCTGGCAGGGTAGAGCCAGTCTTTTTGAGGAGCTTACCGATTTCTCTCCATTGCTCGTGATCCTCAGGAGTCAAAATAGATAGCGCTTGCCCTGTTGCTCCTGCTCGCCCCGTTCGCCCGATCCGATGGACATAGTCCTCGGCCTTCTGTGGCAAATCGTAGTTGATGACGTGGGCGATCTCGGCAACGTCGATTCCTCGAGCTGCGATGTCAGTGGCCACTAAAATGCGAATCTGACCGGAACGAAATCCTGACAGCGCCAGATTTCTTTGTCCCTGGGATCGGCCACCATGAATTCGGCCGACTTCAAGTCCGTAAGAGTCCAAGTAGCGCGAAAGTCGATCGGTTCTGCTCTTGGTGCGAGCGAAAATCAAAATCGAACCCTGGCGCTTATTGAGCTCATCTAAAAGGGTGTCGTTTTTATTTTTTGTGGTGGTCGAAACGGTGGATTGTTCGATGGACTTTGCAGCCTGCGAGGTGGTGCCCACCGCGATTCGAGCAGGATCACGAAGATATTTTTTAGCGAGCTGGTCGAGTTCGGATTCCCACGTTGCTGAAAAAAGCAGAGTCTGTCTATCGCGCGGAACAAAGCGCAGAATCTGAGTCAGTTGCGGCGCAAAACCCATGTCGAGCATGCGATCGGCCTCATCGAGAATCAAGACGCCGACCTTCGTGAGGTTCACAGTCCTTTGGTTGAGATGGTCAAGAAGTCTTCCGGGAGTCGCGATGATCAAGCGAGGCTGGCGCGACAGAGCCTTGGACTGCATGGAAAACGAAGTTCCACCGATCACGCAAGCGGCGCGAAGTTCGGGTGAAAACCGGGTGAGTTCTTTCCAGACGAGTTCAATCTGAAGAGCGAGCTCGCGAGTGGGCGCGAGCACGAGTGCGATCTTTTGTGGGTTATTGAGAAGTGAAGTCGCAGTAGGAATGCTAAACGCAGCGGTCTTGCCCGTGCCGGTCTGAGCAGTCGCGATGAGGTCTTGGCCGGTCAGTGCAATCGGAATCGCCTGCGACTGAATCGGCGTAGGTTCATGAAACTCCATTTCGTGAAGAGCTCGCGAAAGAGAGTTGGGCAACTGAAATTGGGTGAATTGAGACAAGAGGTACTGCCTTAATACGGAATGCAAAAACCGTAAGATGAATGAGCTACTGAAAGCGCAGGGGAGACTTAGGTGAGCCTCTGCCGATGCGTAATGAGTCCATGACTAGGATCATAGGG
>CAMBEX010000038.1 GCA_945865865.1 Bdellovibrio sp. ZAP7 | reverse complement strand
GCGCAGGCGTAGGTCGGCACCTGGCGCACTTTGCGAGCGGTTCGGTCGGTGTGGAAATGAATCGTGCCGCGCTTCAAGCGCTTCGTTCAAAGTTATTGAGGGCGTTTCACCCAGAGGAGTTTCACTCCAGTGTGGAAGCCCAGCCAGAGGCGTTCGATTCACTCTTATTTTCTCACGTCGCTGAACACATGACTGTGGAGGAGTTCACAAGGTGTGTGGAGTCGTATCTCCGGTACATCAAGAAGGGGGGGCAGCTCATTGTGATTTGTCCCCAGGAAAAGGGCTATGCGACCGATCGCACTCACGTTCAGTTCATGGACCACGATACGATTTGGACGGCCGTAGCGACTTTAGGACTCATTGAGGAACGGCGTTACTCGTTTCCGTTTCCAAGATGGGCGGGGCGACTCTTTACTCACAATGAGTTCGTGAGCACCTTTCGAAGGGCACACTAGGCGGGGTTCATTCAGTTTCGCGGTATCGCCGACAAAAAGGGTGAACCCGTGCGTCTCTCGGCGAAGTAAAGTGATTTTCCAGCAAAGTGATTCGATCGAATCGGTGTCTTTTCTTCCCGCGCTTTTTTAACCGCCTCAATGAAGCTCTGGCGCCCGATGCATGCAGGAGCCTTGCTGAATTTGCATTCCCCATCGGATCCTACAAATTCTAGATCCGGACGAAGCCCTCGTATCATTCCGAACCATTGTTGATCTGAGACCACGACCGTACCCGATGGAAGATCGCGGAGTTCCTGGTCGAGCAGGGTGGCCTCTTCAGCTCGCGGCGTGCTGAAGAGTTTGGACATCTGGTGAACTGTAATCCTACTGCGATGCACCGAGACGCCAGTCCATACGGCAAGCAATCCTAAAACAATCCCAAGAGAACGTGTGTAATTTTCAGATTTTCGTTGGAGCCACGCAGCTCCCGCAGCGCCACAAACCGCCAATGGGAGCAACCCCACTTCGGCGATTCTTTTGACGGCCTGGTAAAAGAAACCACCTGGAGTTTGCAGCCAGCCCCACGGCGCTATCATACAGAGTGAAATCAAAAACGGCGATGCCAGGGTCCAGAGCCTGCGGCGTTTCGTTCCGTCGATGATCAATACGATTACCCCAATGTATACAAGAAGGCTGCGAACCGACATGAATTTGAACAGGCCATGTGGATCCGAAAACAGAAAATGAAATACGCCCTTAAAGCGGTCGAGAACTGCGGCGACCCAGCCCAGTGACATTCCGCCTGCGCCAATTCCCATCTGACTCAGATGGATCTCGCCCGTTTTCATGGGGAGTAGGCAGAGGATCGCACCCAAGATCGCTGCGCCGGAACTCAAGATCCAGTCGCGAGAGGTTTTGAGATGCCCAGCCAAAAGAAGGGCAGGATAAAGCACAAAAAAACTCGAAGGATGAATGTAAAAGAGAATGGGTGTGACTCCGGTAATGCAAAAAACCCATCGCCTTTTGGAAAGCGAGCCTGCAATCGCGGCAAAGGCGACTGGAAGAGCGAGCACCTGAGCCATGATTCTTGGAAGTCCTCCCTCGCCGATCGCATGAGCTGGAAAAAGTTGTAACAGACTGAGCGAAGCTGCGGTCAGTAATGCGAGTCGGTGATCTATTTTGGGTTCAATCTTTTTTATGCCCGAAAAAAGAAAGACCGGAATTAAAGACATGAAGAGCGCAGCTGTAATCTTGAGCAAGAGAGCTAGATCCGGTTCGAACCCAAGCCATGAAAGCAGCGAAGCGACGAACGCTAAGATCGCGTGCATACCGACAGGATAGAATACGAGATGACCTGCTCCGAACTCATTTCCATGAGGATAAGGTACGTGGCCCAGAGCCCATGTTCCGTGACGACGCAGAAAATCAACATAGGCCAGATGATTGAGTCCATCATCCTGCGATGGAATCGTATAAAAGGGGGAAAGGACCCATAGCCAATAAGCCAAAGTCGTCGCCATGAGGAGGAACTTAATTTTCAATTCCGCTCGCTCGCTGAAGTGCTGCACGGTAGACAGTCTTCATGGCTCTCACTGGATATTCAAGGAATTGGAACAGGGGCGTGGCGTTTTTTGTAGTTGGGACCGGACTTTTTTTGATTTCTCGTCAATTTCCGGCTCCTGAAGCATCCCATTCGCTCTTATTTGCGCTTCCTGCATTCGGACAGTTTGTGCTTTTTGTTGTGTCTCTGATTTCCGTAGGCCGTTTTTGGCTCGGCTTTTTTAGGGTGCCTGAGTTCTCGGCTTTGGAGGATCTCTTTCTGAGCTTGGTCATCGGCTCAGGCGTGGCCTATGGGTTTGCCCATTTGTTGTCCGCAATGGGGCTGTTCTCCTCCCGATTTGCGCTAGTGCTTTGGGCCTTACTTGCCGTGGGATTTTCGCTGAGGAGTCGGCGAAACTTGAGCTGGAACAAAAAAGAAAGTGTGCTCTTGGCCGTTCCATTGCTCTTGATCGTGCTTAAACTTATAGAGGGACTTCAGCTTCACACACACGGCGATGCTTACATCACTTACCTGGCGGCACCCCGTGCCTGGGCGTCCAGCGGTGGGTTCGAGCTTTTTCGAACCTATACGCAATTTTTTCTCGCCACGAGTTGGGAAACGCTCAGCGCTTGGGGCACCGCGCTCATGGGGCTTCAATCCGGAAATGGCTTGGAAGCGAGTCAGTGGTTCAGTCAATGGGTCACGGGTGGTATTGGCGTGTTTGGGCTGAGCCTGGGTTTAGGGAGTCTCTGTCAGAGGCTGGCCAAAGATATTGGGCGCATGCCACCGGCAATTATCCTTTCGTGTCTGATCGTTGTTGCGATTCAGGTACCTTGTCTGAGGTGGACTGCCAATCTTGCCAAGAACGACATGGGGGCCTGTTTTTTGGGCTTTTCAGCGTTCTATTTAACGGTTTTTCACGCACAGCATTCGCTCCGTCTTTCAATGCTTGCAGGACTGGTGGCAGGAACTGCTGGCATCGCTAAACTGTCGTTGGCCCCTCTCGCTTTGGTTTTGTCGGCAAGTTTGCTTTTCACTCAATGCGCGCGGGGCAAGCTAGGGCATGTCGTATTTATTTGTGTCGGTGGGGTCTTAGGCGCAACGCCGATCTTGGTGAGAAATTTCATTCTCACCTCCAATCCGGTATTTCCGTGGTTGTCGTCGTGGTTTGACGCTTCCGGAATGCCTGCTCTGGGTATCTCGGAGGGCGCCGGTAGTGCCCATGCGACGACCCTGTCATTGAACTGGCGTTCAATGACCGTTTATCTGAAAGAGTTCTTCCGCGAAGTTCCACTCCTCTGGATTTTACCCGCGATGTGGATTCCCGGGCTGCGTCGGCCGATGCTTAAACCCGTATTGATCACTTGTGCGATCGCGCTACTTTTTACGCTGACCTTGCGACCCTCCACTGAAATCCGTTACCAGGGCCCGGCGCTTGTTATTTTGGGTTTTTTGTCCGTGTTTACTGCGCTCGTACTTCTGGAAAAGTGGCTACCGAAAGCTTCTCCTTGGCTCTCTGCCGCGCTTGCTGTGGCGCTGCTCGCGAATTCTAATTTGACTATTTTTACTCTGTTTCAGCTGAAATCCGATAAATTTGGGACATTTTCGAAAAGAGCAGAAGCATTGGCGGATACGGGTGGCCCCGCGAAACTCTGGATTCGCAGAAATCTCAAGCCCACGGATCAAATACTGGTCGTCGGAGATGGATACCCCTACTATTTATTGGACTATGCGATGACCCAGTACAGTCGGGTCGATGGCCTCGAGCGTTTGATTTCAGAGGGACGAACGGTCGAGGCGGCAGCGGCTTTGCGCGCTACCCCTTTTAGATATTTGTATTTCGGGGCTCGGGCTGACTTTGTTCCCTATCAGACTGCGATCCAGGAAGTGATGCGTATCGCCTTGAGCTGGTCTTCAGCTTGCGCCCGTTACAGGACAGAGGAAGCACAGGTCTGGGATCTTGATTGTCTGCGGAGGCTTTAGGCGCAGATTTCACCCCCCGCCGCAGCAGTAGGCAAATGAATGTGGACGACCCACAGGGACAGTAGTTAGATACGGACCATGCCCATGACTTCGCTTTGGATTCTGCTTGGGACGGCATTTGCGCTCCTAGTGGAACTGCCGATCTGGCTCAATTGGAGCAGGTACTGTTTCAATAACTGGGACCTGGGTATCTATGCGCAGGCGCTCGCCAGGCTTTCGTGGGCGGATCCAAATCCATGGCTCAGTGTACGCGAAGTCAAAATTTTCAATGATCACTTCGACCCGATCTTGTTTTTAATTGCCCCACTGGCCAAATGGCTGGACCCAGCGCTCGTCGCGCTCGCAGCGGATTCGCTTTTTGTATTGGCGGGAGCTTTCGCGGTGGCGTGGGCGGTGGGACCGCGTAATCGGCTTCTGCAATGGGCGCTGGTTGCGGTATTTCTCTTGAGTCGTGGGACCCTGGGTGCGTTGACGTTTCCCTCTCATCCGACTACCTGGGCGGTCTTACCGCTCGTAGTGCTTATGGGATTTGCCGCACGAGAAAGTTTCCGTGGGGTTCTGGCGGCACTTCTTACACTTTTTTTATTTAAAGAAGAATACGTGTACGTCGGAGTGTCACTTGGGTTGTTTTATTTTTTTCACAGACGGCCGGGACCAGACTACCGAAAATGGGGGGTGACGCTAATCGCAGTGAGTGCGGCGTGGGCAGCCGGTGTTTTTCTGATTCGACCGAAACTCCTGGGTACGACGGTTGGATACACCGGGAGTCTTTTGCAGCCTTGGCTTGAGAACCCGCTAGGAACCCTGCGTGAGCGGGTCTTGGATTTCGGGATCATCAAGGCGTGGGTGGAGTTTTTAGTTCCGCTTGCTCCCTTTCTTTACGTCGCCAAGAAATTTCAATCCCGGCTGAACTGGGCAGCGCTTGCGGCAATGGTCCCGCTTTTTTTGATTCGTCTCGTGGCAGGTAAATGGTCCCAGCACTACGGCATCGCGCTTACGGCATGTCTGGTGGGGTTGTTTTTTTCGGCTACTCCTTCAGAAAAGGCTTTAGATGTTGATACGACCCGTACTCAGGTGTTTTGGAGACGGGCGTCACTTGCGGCACTCTTGATCGCCCTCCTGATTCAGTTTCCTTTTTTTGGAAAGTATTCACTCAAGACTTCATTGCGGGGAGGACTTCGGCACTGTCCGGCTGATCCGGCGCGGGGCAAAGAGCTGCGGGATGCGCAGCAGTCTCTCAGTCGCTTTCCAGAGAGTGTAATTTACGCAATGGGAAATCTCGTCCCGAGGCTTTTACAGCACGGAGAAGTGAGGCATCTCGGGACTAATACGAGCGATCTGCCATCTGAGTTTATCGTTATCGTTGAAAAGGCTCCGACGGGTGATCCCTGGCCACTAGGTTTTGAAGGCCTCAGTCGTTTACGCCAAGGATGGGAAAAGCAGTTTGCTACTGAAGTACTTTTTTCAGGACGTTTTGTTGAAGTAAAAAGATTTTATTTTCGAATGTAGGAATCTCTAGCCTCATGATGACCCCAAGGAGTTTTTTAAAAAGCGGGCAGATCTATTTTCTCACAGCACTCGTCGGCGTAGCGCTCCGTTTTCTTTGGATCGGGGATACGAGCTTTCTTGGGGATGAGGCCAAGCTGATCCAACAGGCCTTTGATTCTAATCATGAGGGTTACTGGCCCAACCATGGACTCATGGGAACACGTGGAGTGGTTTACGGACCCATGGCTGTTTGGATCTATAAGATTTTTCTTTGGGCCACTCAGGACCTCCTCAAGCTCACCTTGCTTAAGGCTTGTTGGGACACTGTAATGTTGGCGTGCGGAATGGCGCTCTTGCGGCGAGGCGGACTGCGCTTTTCGCGTGCGTGGTGGCTATTGCCGGTCTTGAGTCCTTACCTGTGGTTTTATAGCCGACAGCTTTGGGACAATGGTTTTTTGCCCGGATTTTCGGTGATCACCGTTGGAGCGACACTGTGTTTTTTGACTGAGAGGCGTTTTCGTTTTCTTTTTCTCGCCTGCGTAGGGATGGCAGCGAGTCTCAATACGCACTTGATGGGGACGGCATTGGTCGCGGGTGTCGTTTTGGCGGTGGGCATCACAGCAAGAGAGGATTTGTTTAAAAGTCCGGGGAAGGCAGTCCTGTCATTTTTGCCCTTTTTTTTAGTGGTTCCGTATTTCGCATTTTTGCTGACTCAGTCTCCAGAGAGTACTCCCTGGAGATTTTCGCTTCAGGGTCTGGATGGAAGTTTTTTGGGAGCCAGGCTTTTGGGATTTGCTCGATTTGGCCGCTATTTTATTGATCTAGGGCATGGGTTGCCTCGGTCAGAGGCATGGCTCACTTTTCCTGGTGAGTTGGTTTCATTTGGAATGATCTTGGTTTCTGGGTGGGGGATCGTCCGGGTTGTTAGGAGTCCAAGCAGTCCACTGAGAACGGTTTTAATGTCTGTTTTAGCGTGTCAGGTGGCGCTGAGTTTTTACAAAAATATTCATCTTCATCCGCACTACTTTAATGCTGTTTGGCCAGTGTTCTGGATTTTCATTGGAGAAGGCTTTGAGGCGGTGACTGCGTGGCGACCAAAACTAGGGCGCGTGATTGCCGTCATTCCGTTTTGCCTCCTAGCTGGATTGATTCAAGTTCAGCTTTTGATTCATCATAATGAAGGAATGCGGAGTGAGCACTTTGGACCATCAGCAAGCCAGTGGAGACGGATTTATCTGGATTCGATCGGTCCGATTCAGTTTGAGCATTATTCGCACCTCCCATGGTCGAGAGCCATGGAGGATATTTTCGGCGTGCTGAAAAGCCTGGATCGCAGGACCGATGGAAGGCTTTCAATTGAAGGTGGGAGCGAGCACAGGAAAATAGAGCTTAAAGCTTCATCCCCTCACGCGGGTTTGGAGTGGCGATGAGTGAGCCCAGCCGGAAAAATCTCCGCGTGAAAAATCCCAGTCCTCGCAAGAAAGTGCAAAACCCCCGTCCAAAGGCAGAGTAATCCGTATTTGGAGCTCCGGACAAAATTGATCGACGACGCCTCTTCAAAATACTTAGTGGGGCAGGTGACCTCGGCAATGCGAAACCCGGCATAGTGGGTCTGGCAGAGCATCTGGTTGTCGAAGATAAAATCGTCGTCATCCCGCTCCAGCGGTAAGGTCTCGAGCACCTTGCGCGAAAACGCGCGGTAGCCCGTGTGATACTCTGAGAGTTTCATTCCGGTCAGGAGATTTTGAACGGCGGTTAAAAATCGATTGGCGATGTACTTGTAGAGGGGCATTCCGCCCTTGAGAGCGCCACCGCCCAAAATCCGGGACCCCAATACAACGTCAAATACGTCGGAGGCCAGCATCCCGGCCATCGCCGGAATGAGCTTGGGTGTGTACTGATAATCGGGGTGAAGCATGATCACGATGTCGGCGCCGAGCTTCAAAGCTTCGCGGTAACAGGTTTTTTGATTTCCGCCGTAGCCTCGGTTTTGCTCATGACGAAAGCATCGGATTCCGAGCTTTTCGGCAAGTTTGAGAGTGTCGTCGCGCGAGCAGTCATCGACCAAAAGCACCTCATCGACGATCGTGCGGTCTATTTCGTTGTAGGTCCTTAAGAGTGTTTTTTCCGCATTGTAAGCGGGCATCACGACGACGACTTTTTTGTTAGAGATCATGGTTGGATTCCCATTTCTTTCCTGTTCGGATCGAGAATTTCATTTTCGCTGGGTCGCGCCCAGTCTATCAATACTAAAAGGACAAAGCTCGCCAGAAGATGGTGGTATTGTCTGAACGCAAATTTTCCTAAAAAGAATGCGAGCCCGTAAGACACCCAAAGCGCCAGAGCAAATGACGTAAGACTGCGACTGCGATCCTTGCGGAGCACGGCGAAGCCCCAGGCGATACCTACGATAACGGCCAGTGCCTGAACCCACCCGGCCAAGCGCACACCGTGCCTGAGGAGGACCGCCGTCATATTGATCGAATCGCTGCGAATTTGAGCTGAAATCTGGCTGTGAATGACCATGGCGTAAAAGCCGTTCCAGTCCAAGAGCGCGAACGGCAAGATGACAGCGGATACGATGGCCGCAGAAATTCCAAATGACCTTACAAACAGCTGTCGTGGCGCCAGCTGCCAGACACGAAAAAGTCCGAAGATCGCGATAATAAATCCAGTCTGTTTGCAGACGGTCGCAACTGCAGCAAGGACTCCCGCTGCAAGCCATCGCTTTGAGTCGATTGCCAGCGCTAAACCCACTGCGCAGGTGGCCAGGACCGGATCAATCCAGCTTTGGTCCAGGATGTGATAAATTTCCGGCATACTTATCCAGGCGGTCGTAATGAGCCAACATAGGGTCGCTCTCAACTGAAATCGCCGGCAGAGTAGAAACAAAAACGCTGCCGTCGCCAGATTGGCGGCAATGTACAGATAGCGAATATCCCCTAAGAAAGCCCTGAAGGGCGCAGCAAGAAAAAGGATTCCTGGAGAATAGAGAAAGCCGGGCTTGTAATCGTAAAGGCCGTTGTAGATATCGACATAGCGCTGACTGTAGGGGTTTAACCCACTCAGGAAAAAGTCCACGGCCTCCGTGTTGCTGACTTGAACGTCGATGAAGGGGGTGGGTGAAATCAACGGAACTGAAATTTGATTGAGCGAAAGAAGTACGATGACCAGGGCTGAAGCACGTCCGATCCACGGGTCAGTGGTAAAGCTCCTCAGAATAGCGGAGGTCTTTTTTGAAGGGTGAGTGCCGGCGTAGCCATTTCGTCGAGCTTTTCGCTGCTGTCCCAGATTGACTAGGAGCCGAAGAAGAATCGCGGCCAGAATAGCAATCGAGACACTCAGAGCAGCAACATTGGCCCCTTGAAAAAACTGTGACAGCCCTTGGCCTTGCCGCAGCGGAAATCGCGGATTGGAGAGTAGCCAGTGGCAGTTTTTGGCGACGATCAATGCCAGGGCCGCCGGCAGGACTGGCCCAGAGGTACTCCAAAAATACGCATTCTTTCTTACAGGGTTTGCAGGGGTGAGACAAAGCCGCCGTGTTAAATAGACTGCCATTCCAAAGTAAAAAAGAAAGTAACTCGTGACCGAAAAATCATCGGGAGAACCGAGGTGGGAGGTCCGCTCTATGATCAAAAAGAGAAGTGATATCAAGAAGGCAACGGTCACAAATCTCCATCCTCGCCCTAAAAAGTAAGTACCAACAACGAAAGCCAGTAATAGGTCACCAGTCCGTAGTCATGAAGCACGGTCCAGTGTTGGATACCCAACGCGCGTACCACCGGGTTTTGTTGCAATAACAGGCAAATCGCCGCGCCCGCGAGGCCTATCCAATGGCAAGCCCTGGGACGCTTGGGCCAAACAAAAGGGACGGCGACCAGGAGCATGCTTGCCCAGCGCCAGGAAAGCGGATTGGCAAGCAGGATCAAGATCAACCAGCGAGTGACCCACACCTCGGGCGCCTCGTCGTCTGACTTTATTTTTGAATTCCGCCAAGTGACTGCCACACATTTGCAAAAGATCAAAAACAGCAGCAAAAGTGCGAAAATCTTGCTGGTGAGTAAAAGTTCGGGACGGATCAGATACCCCGCGTCCGGAAGTACGGGGCCGGGAACCCAATCCACGCCTAAAATCCGGCTCATCGTTGCCCAAAGACTTTGATTGGCGTGATCGAAAAAAATAATAAAGGGCTGAATTTTTAGGACGACCCACCAGTCACGCAGCAAAGAAATATATCGTGGCCAGCCCAGCCACGCCACCGGAAGCACGAGTCCCCAAAGTGCCGACGCACAAGCAATTCCGGCAACCACGCTTGCGAAAGATTTTTTTAAATAACCACGAATCAAAAATGGGACCGCGATAAGCGCCCAAGGAAGTTTGAGCCAGGGCGCGCTCCCCACAATAATCGCTGCCCAAAAGGGTCTTTGATCAAAAAGCCGTGCCGCAATAAATGCGACCACCAGCAATGAAAATTCAAATTGGCCGTAGTCCAGGCACTCGATCACTCCCTTCCAGGAAATCAGGACACCCAGCATGAGTTTCCAAAAGTCATTCCACCTCTTGACTCGGATTCCGTATCCGAGAGCGCCCACCCATCCCGTCAAGTACACGGCCTTGGTGACCAGCCAAGCCGAGATCGGTGCCGTCGGTAGAAAGTAAAAGAGCAGCAAGCATCCGGGCGAATACTTGTAAGTTAGAAATTCAAAAGGCTCATAAGGCGACAACCCCTGGCGCAGCAGGCGCGCGCCCTTGAGAAATACGGCAAAATCTTGCGGAATTTCACCGGTGACGAAATCAAACTTGCCGAGGTGCCGGAAAAATAAAACCAGCGCCAACAAAAGCAGGCTGACCCAGGCCGTAATGGCAGGGGCTCTTGGGTGGCGCACGAAGGTCATTTCTAGTGGGTAATCGACGCGCCGCAAATTGAAAAGAAGCCAATTGAAAACAGTCCAGTTTTATCTCGAAAACAGGGGCAGGGTTGGGCTACGCTCACCCCCGTCATGACCACCATCCAACGTGAGAGCCGGCCCCCCGAAAAATTATTGGCAAAGTCTTTTGAACCCGCGACCTTCGAGGCCGACACCTATCGGTTTTGGAGCGAAAACGGATGCTTTGATTCCGCCGAACAAAATGTCCCGGGGCAACAGGCTTTCAGCATGGTGATCCCGCCCCCCAATGTGACGGGTGTCCTGCACATGGGACACGCGCTGACCAATACGATTCAGGATATTTTGGTGCGCTGGCATCGCATGAAAGGCGACAACACTCTTTGGCTCCCAGGCACCGACCACGCCGGAATCGCCACACAAGCTCAAGTCGAAAAACAAATCGCAAAAGAAGGCAAAGGCCCCACGGGACGACCACTCACGCGCCATGACCTGGGTCGCGAAAAATTTTTAGAGCGCACGTGGAAGTGGAAAGACGACCACGGTCGCGAAATCACAAACCAGCTCAAGCGCCTCGGATCCTCACTCGATTGGAAGCGCGAGCGCTTTACGATGGACGAGGGATGCTCGGCCGCCGTCCGCGAAGTTTTTGTCAAACTCTACGAAGAAAGCCTGATTTACCGGGGCGAACGCATCATCAACTGGTGCCCGCGTTGTCAGACCGCACTCTCGGATCTCGAAGTAGTCCCGACCGATCGCAAGGGCCATTTTTGGCACCTCGTTTACAAAATCGTCGATGACAGCGGAAAGCCCGTGTTGAACGCCGATGGTACGCAGGCTGAACTCGTCATCGCAACGACTCGCCCAGAGACACTTCTCGGGGACACGGCGGTTGCGGTTCATCCCGAAGACGAGCGCACCCTTCATTTGCACGGTAAAAAAGCGGTTCTCCCGCTCACGGGCCGTGTGATTCCGGTCATCACGGATACCTATGTCGATCGTGAGTTTGGAAGTGGCGCGCTCAAAGTCACGCCCGCGCATGACTTCAACGATTATGATCTCGGCAAGCGCCATAACCTCGCCATCGTTCACGTCATGGGTAAAGACGGCAAAATGACGGCGGACGCGGGCCCTTACGCGGGACTCAAATTTTCCGAAGCACGCGAGCGCGTGCTTGCGGACCTCAAGGAGCAGGGCCTGCTCGTAAAAACCGAAGACCACGCCCACAAAGTCGGTCTTTGTCAGCGCTGCGATCAGGTGGCCGAACCCATCGTCTCCAAACAATGGTTTGTGAAAATTGCGCCTCTGGCAAAACCCGCGATTGACGCAGTGGAGACGGGTAAGATTCAGTTTTCGCCAAAAACCTGGGAAAAAACCTACTTTGAATGGATGTACAACATCCGCGACTGGTGCATCTCGCGCCAGCTCTGGTGGGGGCATCAGATCCCGGCCTGGTATTGCGAAAAATGCGAAGAGGTCACCGTCTCGCGCGTGAGTCCTACCCAGTGCTCGCATTGCAAGGCACCGGCCTCGTCACTTAAGCAAGACGAAGACGTTCTGGATACTTGGTTTAGCTCCGCGCTCTGGCCGTTTGCGACTTTAGGTTGGCCTGAAAAAACCCAGGCACTCAAAACCTTTTATCCGACCGCGATTTTAGAGACCGGTTTTGACATCATCTTTTTTTGGGTCGCTCGCATGATCATGATGGGAATTCACTTCATGGGTGAAGTTCCTTTTCACAAGATCTACCTGCACGCGATGGTGCGCGACGAAAAAGGCGAAAAGATGTCCAAGTCCAAGGGCAACGTCATTGATCCTCTCGTCATCATTGACCAGCACGGTGCGGACCCTTTGCGATTTACTCTGGCCGCGATGGCGGGCCAAGGTCGCGACATCAAGCTTTCGGCCGATCGGGTCGAAAACTACCGCGCTTTTTGTAATAAGTTTTGGAACGCGACCAAGTTTTTTCATCTGCAATTTGAAACTGCTCAAGGGGGGCCGGTGTCGGAGCCCGCGGGTGGAGTTGAAAAGTGGGTCGATAATCACCGGGCCGAGCTTTCGCCGACCAATCGTTGGATCCTTTCGCGCTTTCAGGCAGCCTGCGCTCGCGTCGAAAAGGGGCTCCAGGACTTTGAGCTCAACGAGTCCGCACAGGCGATCTATGAGTTTACCTGGCATGAGCTCTGCGATTGGTACATCGAGCTTGCGAAAATTCAGCTTCGCGAAAACGGGACAGCTCGCGAGGAGACGCTTTTTACACTGCACTATGTACTTGAGCGTCTCATGCGTCTCATGCATCCACTGATGCCGTTTGTGACGGAAGAACTCTGGCAGTCGCTCCCCTGGAAAACGGCGGCCAACACTCCGGCTCGCGCGCGCGACGGAAAACCCGCGATCGAAACATTGATGTTTAAAGAGTTTCCAAAAGTAAATCCGGCGTTTGTCGACACCGACGCCGAACACACGATCGATGCCGTGAAGTCCATCATCGAGGCGATTCGAAATTTTCGCGGTGAGAACGGTATTTCGCCTAAGACGGAGTTTCCGGTGAGCTTTGTCGCGCAGCGCGCGGCGGTGGGAACTTTCATTAAGATGCATCACCCATTGATTGAGGCTTTGGCTAGGATCACGGGGCTTCAGCAGGCGCAATCTGGAGTGGACGCTGGCAGTGAGGTGCAGTCGATCATTCCGATCGCTAATCCTCCGATGGAACTCAGGATCAGTCTCAAGGGATTGGTCAACGTCGAAGAAGAGAGCAAACGCCTGCGTAAAGAGATCGAAAAGATCAACACGGATGTCGAATTTATTAGAAACAAACTTTCTAAAGAAAGTTTTATCGCCAAGGCCCCGGCAGAACTCGTGGCCAAAGAACGCGCGCGTGAAAAAGACTTGCTCGACAAGGTCGCAGATCTCAACGAAGCACTCAAAAAGCTCTCGGCTCTCGGAGGTTAGCGCGTGTCCACACCCGTTCGCGCCATTTTGATCGGAGCTGCTCCGCTTCAGACGCGCGCGGAGCGTGAGTGGCTCAAGCTCGCGGTGAGCGCACTTAAGATTTCGCGCTCTCAAGATCTCTTGATTGGCGTGGATGGCGGACTGAACCGTTGGCGCGACCTGAAAATCGTACCGGATCTTGCGGTCGGCGATTGGGACAGCCTGAAGTTTTCTTCAAAAAAAGAGCGGGATTTCTTTGGTGAGATTCCGCATATCTCGCTCCCGCAAGAAAAAGACCGAAGCGATCTTTTTTACGCCCTCGCTGCCGCTGTGGATCGGGGCGCAACGCAGATCGTCTGCTTTGGAGTGATGGGTGAGAGACCTGATCACACGCTTGCGACGCTGCTTGAACTGCAGGGCCTAGCGGCGTCTCGCTTTTGTCCGTGTGACGGAATCTTGGCGCTTTCGCCCGAGGCAGAGTGTCACTTTGTTTCGCCAAAGACTTCGCCCTGGTTCCGAACGTTCAAAAAAGGTCAGAGTGTTTCGATATTTTCGCTCTCGGGTACTGCTCGCGGTGTAACACTCCGAGGCTTTGATTTTCCTCTTCGCGATGCGCTACTTAAGCCATCCTCGCGTGGACTGAGTAATCGAGCCCGTGGCGGAATGGCTTCGGTGAGCGTTCGCTCCGGGGCGGTGGTTGTGATGCTGGCCAGGCACTCAACAATCGGCTAGAATTGAAAGCGGAGAATCCCCAATCAGTGTCGCAAGAGATGGTCGTTTCGCAAACGAAGTCGCCAGGTTCTGACCTTTCCCCCGAAACTAAAACGGGGCTTCCGTATAGTCCTCTTTGCGAATTTAATTCGATCCGTTCGCGCGTTTTGAATCAGGTCGTCGAGCGCACCGCACGCGACTTTGACCGCGCGCCCTTGGATCTGGTTTTGGGTGAGGCGCTCTATACCGAGAAAATCCGGATCAAGCGCAGCCACGACAATATTTTTACCAAAAAGCGCACACAGGCTGACCGGAGACTTTGGGGTTCGATTCAATCAGGACTCCTCAAACCCTCGGCCGAACTCGATCGTAAGGAATTGCTCCAACAAGTGCTCGCTCATTACACCGAGGAGATCGGCGGGCACTTTGACCCCCGTGTTTATAAATTTGCCACGGGCGTGATTCCGTACGGGTTTAACTGGCTCCTGAACGCCGCAAGCGTCAAGCACTTCATGCCCTGGAAGCAGACCGAGTCCATCACTAAACAGCTCATGATTGGCGGCGAGACCGAGCATCTTCGAAAACTCGCGCAAAAAGGCACGATTTTGCTCGTTCCTACGCATCAGAGCAATATCGACAGCATCTTGATCGGTTACATCATTTATCTTTTGGGCCTTCCGCCTTTTGCCTATGGAGCGGGCCTCAATCTTTACATGAACCCGCTTCTTACTTTTTTTATGGGCAATCTGGGCGCGTACACCGTGGATCGCCGCAAGAGTAACGCGATCTACAAGCAGACTTTAAAAAATTACAGCACCGCGATTTTGCGCGAGGGCGTGCATTCGATCTTTTTTCCGGGCGGAGGGCGCTCACGAAGCGGCGCCATCGAAAGCAAACTCAAACTCGGGCTCATGGGGACGGCGCTC
>CAMBEX010000037.1 GCA_945865865.1 Bdellovibrio sp. ZAP7 | reverse complement strand
GCTATCGCCAGAAACCTTGTCGATAACGCTCCGATTGCCAACGCCATCGAATTGGCTCGCGAAAACATCACCGAAGGTCAATCCATCGCGGAGCCACTCCGTAGAAGCGGCCAGTTTCCGCCCCTCGTAATTCATATGATCGCAATCGGTGAGAAAACGGGCGAGCTGCCCGACATGCTCAGAAATATAGCCGAAACCTATGAAGAACAGGTCAATGCCAGGATCGACGGAATGACCGCGCTCATCGAGCCGGCGATGATCATCGGAATGGGCGGAATGGTCGGCTTCATCGTCATGGCAGTCTTTATCCCACTTTTGGACATCAGCAATCTCAAGTAAAAAACAGCAATCTGAAAGGAACACAATGAAACGGCAATCCAAACTAAATGACACACGAGGCTTCACACTGACCGAAATGCTGATCGTGATCGCGCTCATCGGCGTGATCGGCACGTTCGTTACGACCAACATCATCGCGCGGTTCAATACTGCGAAAGTCGATGCCACCAAGGTTCAGATGCAAAACCTCGGGGTCATTCTCGACGACTTCAATCGCGTCTGCGGATTCTACCCGACGACCGATCAAGGTCTCGAGGCGCTGATCAAACAACCCGCCGGTCGTGAGTGCAAAAACTACGATCCCAACGGTTTTATCAAAGGTGGAAGAGTCCCTAAGGACGGCTGGAGTAACGAATTCACTTATGTTTCTGACGGCAACAAATACACACTCAATTCGCTCGGCGCTGACAACAAAGAAGGCGGCGATGGTAACGATAAAGATCTCTCATCAGATGAGATTTAATGGCGAAATCTAAGTAACAACGAGTCGCGATGACCCCACTTATTCGATCAAAAAATGCTTTTTCACTCGTCGAACTGCTGGTGGTCGTCGCGCTCATCGGACTTATCACATTCATGTCACTTCCATCTGTCACGAGCATGCTGCAGGTTTCATTAGGTACCGCGACCCGCGAGCTCGCATCCGTGACCAAAGAGGCTTACAACTCCGCGCTCATGACGGGAAAAGTCTATCGCCTTGCCTATGACATCAAAGAGTCCTCATTTTGGGTCGAATCCGGCCCAACCACTCTCATGATGGACACTCAGGAAAGCAAGGAGCGCGAGGAAAGACGCAAACGCTTTGCTCGCCTGGGTGAAGAGCAGCAGGACACTTCCGGCGGTTTCTCCCTCGATAAGTCAGTCACCCGAACCAAGAAGACACTCCCTCGAGGAGTCGGTTTTGAGGATGTGATTACAGAACAAAGTCCTGATCCAATTACCGACGGGATCGCATACACCCATATATTTCCACATGGATTGACGGAACAAACGATCGTTCACCTCAAGGACTCGCGAGACCATCAGAGCACGCTGATTCTTGAGCCGTTGACCGGCAGGACCCGCCTCGTCCAGGGCTATCTGAAAAAGGAGGATGTGTTTGCTCGCTAGATCACGCGAATCCGGCTTCACGCTCCTTGAGACCTTGATCGCGCTTTCGATCATGGTCGTGGCGTTCGCTGCCATCCTTTCGATTGAGTCCTCCTCACTCAACGCATCGGCCCGCGCCCGGCAGATGAACGTCGTTTCGATGCTCGCCAAAAATGCAATGATCGATGCCGAAGAGGCGATCGAAGGAAAATCCTTCGAAGAGGTCCGAGGAGAGGAAACCAAGGCGTTCGAACCGCCGTTTCAAGACTACAAATGGACTCGTACTGTTAAGGAAATCAAGTTTCCGAACTTGGTCCCGAGCGCATCTAAAGAAGAGGGCTCTGAAGGAACAGATTCCTCTGCGGAAACGCTCGGAAAACTCGTAACAAACTTTCTGTCGAAAGCTCTGCGCGAAGTCACTGTCACAGTGAGCTGGCAAAAATCCGGAAAAGAACAGAGTGAGTCGATCACGACCTACTGGGTGGATCTAAATCATGAGTTTGCGCTCCAGGAATAACACCGGATTCAGTCTGCTCGAGGTGCTGATCTCGATCGTTCTCTTGGTCGTGATCAGTTTCTCGATTTTTCAGGCCATTAGTGAAACCTATAAGCTTCGCGACGTGATCACCCACGAGGGAGATTTTTATAACGGAATCCGACTTGCCATGAATGTTGTCCAGCGGGACATTGAACTGCTCTACTCCCCTCTGCTGATGAAGCCCGAAGAAAAGAAGTCGAACCGTCCGCCCTCCGCGGAAGTCGATCAAGAGCTCCCCGAATACACTCCCAGCGAATTTTTTGGCCCGCCTGTCGACAAAACGGGCATCCGGCCCACGAGATTTTTTGGTTCGGACTCAAAGCTGAGTTTCGTGTCGGCATCCCACGTTCGAGTCTACAAAGACGCAACTGAGACGGACCTCAACAAGATCGGCTATGCGTTGGATACTGATACGGACCAGATACCCGAACCCGGACTCAAGATGCTCATCAAGACCTCTTCGACTGCCGTCTTCAATTACGACGAACTCAAGGACAATTCGAAACGCAAATACCCTCTCCTCCACGGAATCAAGAAACTGCAGTTTCGCTTTTATCAAAAAGAAAAACAGCAGTGGTACTCGTCGTGGGATAGCGAAAAATCTGACTTCAAAGACAAAATGCCCGACGCCGTCGAAGTCAAACTCGAGGTCCTAGGACCTTCAAACCTAAACTTTGAAGGAACATATCGATTCAAACCGGAGATGCCGTTCAATGGCCTTGCACCGACGACGTGACGGCAAAGAGGGAGGCATCGCCCTGTTCATGGTGATCGGCGCCATGACGGTGTTGTCGTTGATCGTCACAGAATTTACCTATGTCGCGCAGGTTAACGCGCGAATGGCCTTTGACGGTCTCGATCAAGTCAAAGCTCACTATCTCGCCAAGAGCGGACTTAAGATCTCCCTCTTACGGCTCAAGGCCTACCAAAACGTCAAAGCCATCGCCGGCGGAAAAGAAGGTTCCGCCATGCTTCCGAAGGGCCTCCTCGAGAAGATCTGGAACTTTCCTTTTTTCTACCCGATTCCAACCGATCTTCCCGGAATGACCACCGCCGACAAAGACCGCATACAAACTTTTACAAAGGATTCTAAGTTTGAGGGGCGGTTTTCGGCCGCAATCGAATCCGAATCTGGAAAATACAATCTCAACCTATTGCTCTCTCCTTTTGCTCCTCCTTCGCCGAGTTCGTCTCCCTCTCCTGTTGCCGGAAGTCCACCTCCAAGCCAGGGTCCGGATGAAACTTCTCCAAATCCAAAGGCAAATCCGTCGCCGGGCGCGCCCGCACAATTTAGTGCTGAGGCAGCTCAGAAAAGTCTCGCTGATTATCTTGGAGCCATTTTGGAGAGTAAATTTCAAAGCGATGAAGCCTTTGCCAACGAGTATCGTGACTTTAAATTAGGAGATCTCATGGATAACCTGATTTCGTGGGCCGATCACACCTACGAGCGTCGGGGCGGCAGCACTTCGCAGCTTCCCCCTAAGGGAGCTCCTTTTTACACCTTGTCCGAGCTTCATCAAATCGAGCCGATGGATGATCGCCTCTATGAACTTTTTTCCTCAAACCTGACGGTCAGCACCACACCCGGGATCAACGTCAACACCATGAACGAGGCTACGCTCAAAGCGTTGGTCCCAGGAATCTCGGAAGAAGAAGTAAAAGATTTTTTCAAATTCAGGGACTCCCCGGATGAAGACAACCTTTTCAAAAAGGATGAGGACTTTTTCAAATACCTCCAACTCAACGTGTCCGTGCTGTCTTCGACTCCGCAGTCCCTCGAGGAATTCAAGACGGGTCTGACCAAACGCGGTGTCCGTATTGTCACCGATGAAACTCAATTCAAGATCACGGTCCAGGCCGTGGTTAAAAAAGCCACACGCCTCATTGAGGCTTGGGTGACTCTGTTGGACCCCTCCTCACAAGGTAGCGGCCAAAATAAGGACTCAGCCCCTGGAGGACCAGGCGCGTCAAACCCAGTAGAAAACGAATCGCCACGAGCTAGCTCTGGCCTCAAAATCACATATATGAGAATTTTATGATCAGGAGCCACCATGCGACTACTTGGAATTGACCTAGGAAGCTCAAGCGTGAAGGCAGTGGAACTCGACAGCGCATTTGGTCGCTTCGAGATCCACGAATACCACGAACATCCGATTGAGCCGGGAACCGATCGCTCCCAGGCGCTTTCTGCTTTAATGGCGTCGCTCTCAAAGACACCCGACAGAATTGCCGTAACTCTTCGCACCGGACAACTGACCTTTCGTAATCTCCAACTTCCCACGCGCGACAAAAAGGCCATTCACGCTGGCGTTGGCTTCGAGCTTGACGACGAACTCCCCTTTTCAATTGACGATGCGGCTTACGACTACAGCGCTCTGTCGCAAACGGGTCAGATTTCTCACGTGCACGTGGCTGCCACATTGGCAAAAAACGTGGACTCACTGGTGACGGAACTCCAAAATGTCGGAGTCGATCCTGACCTCGTAACTACCGAAGCCTGGGCTTTGCGAACACTGCTCAACCGCTCCCTCGGCACCACGGCTCAAGAAAAACCCGTGATGCTGATTTGTATCGGACATCGGTACACCATTCTGCACGTTCAGTGGCACGGCTTTCCGGTGTTTACTCGCGAACTGAACTGGGGAGGCCTCGATCTCACCACTGAAATCTGTCGAAAACTCGAGATTCCCATTCAGCAAGCGGAGAAGCTCAAGATCAATCCGGGCGAAACACCCCTGTCGGTGATTCTCGAAGCATCCCTCCAACAAGGAGCCATGAAGGATTTGATCAGTGAGCTCAAGCAGGCTGAGTTGGTTTGCCGCAGCATTACACACGAGCCGATTTCAGACATTTACTGTACCGGACCATCCACTCAGTTGCAGGGCTTGGTCTCCGCGATTGAGGGGGCATTGTCCCACCCTGTTCGGCCCATCAAAGCTCTGAGTTCAATTTCGCCTGCCGCAATGACCTACTCGGAGCAGACGGACTCGCAGTTTGCCTTGGCCTCAGGTCTTGCGCTTTGTCTCTTGGGATCTGGACGAACAGCCCCGATTAATTTCAGAAAAGGTCAGTTTTCAAAAAGCGGAAGGGGTGGTCGCGAGACGAGTCTGGCGGCATTTAAGAAACCGCTCGTCGCACTGGGCACTATCGCCGCAACTCTGTTTATTTCGCTCAACATAGAATCCAACATCTATCGATCCAAAATCGAAGAGCGTGACCGACAACTCAAAAACGGCATTCGCTCATTATTTGGAAGCGTCTCTGACAGCGCAATTCGCACCTACCTGACAAACACCAGCACACTCAAGTCATCGATCCAGAAAGAGGTGGATAAGCAGCGCGAAACGGCCCACCTCTATGCTCCCAATCCCCATTCTCCCCTTCAATTTTTAAACAATTTGTCCGCGGGAGTCCCTCGGGACGTGGTTGTCGACATGACTCAGTTTCAAGTGGGCTCCGCCCCCACGACTTCATATTCGAACAAAGAACCTGGCTCAGTCACATTGACTTTTCTTTTGAAGGAACAACAGGCAGCCCAGAGACTTTCAGGGCTGCTCCAGAGCAAACTCCTTTCAGGCCCGCCGCCTTCCGAGCCGCAGGAAGTTATTCAAAAAGACGGCGGCAAACGCTTTCGAGTCACCTATTCTGGAACAGCCACGGAGGACGCTTTTAAATGGCAAACGGAAACGCATTGAGCCGCTGGTCCGCACAGATTACCGATAAACTCAGCGAACAGGTCTGGGTCCAACAACTCCGGGCCAAGTGGGACGAACTCGACCCTCAAAGCCGGACCTATCTGAAGCTCGCTTCAGCGGTAGGCTGCGGCCTCCTCGCCACCATCCTGACCATCAGTTCAATTTGGAAGGTTCACTCGCTGAAGGT
Source organism: Bdellovibrio sp. ZAP7 (assembly GCA_945865865.1). Taxonomy (GTDB): domain Bacteria; phylum Bdellovibrionota; class UBA1018; order UBA1018; family UBA1018; genus CAMBEX01. The sequence goes on along the minus strand of CAMBEX010000037.1, from coordinate 9,631 downwards.
TGAACTTCGGGAGAAAACGGCGCTCAACGAAATGATTCAGACCGCAAACGAAGAAATCAGAAAGCTTCGCGATAGTGCGCCGCCAGCTGCTGACACTGGTGGCAGGGATGCGACACCGTGGAATACACATTTTGAGTCGACAGCAGGAACTGCCGGTATCGGTAAGGAAAATATCGAAATCTCATCTGAAAAACCGGGCACGGGTGGTGAAATTGCAAAAGAGGCGCTGTACGAGCTGACCCTCAAGAAGGTCAATATCAAACAGGCGGTCAAGTACGCGTTTTACCTTGAAAGTGGGAGCCGCCCTGTCAAACTCCGCAATCTCACCCTTGCTCCGCAAGATGATGGGAGTGGATATCTCAATGTGACGCTGTCAGTTTCAGCGTTCACTCTGAAGTAAGGACGTACTGTGGCGGACATCAGCACGCTGGACTATGAGGCAAGCCCGACTGCGGCCCAGCGCCCGGCGGCGGGGAAATTAAGAAGAATATTTCGATGGCTGGGTTGGAGCACCTTCGCGATCGTCTGTCTGACTTTTTTCACGCTTGTGCGACTTCCAGAAGAACGAATCGGACGCTGGGCTCTCGGGCAGCTCAACTGGGCACTGTCGCTTTCACCCCAACGCATTTCGGTCCAGGCTGAAAAGATTTCCTGGTCTCTCTTGCTGTTTCCATCCGTTGACCTCCGCGCCGTTTCAATCTCAGTAGGTCAAAGCGAGACTCCAATCAAATTCGACAGGATTGAGATTTCCCCCTCCATCATACCTTTGCTCCAGGGTCGACTGGGGGCCACCGTGCGGATGAGAAATGGAGACGGAAAAGTTGCTTATCATTTTTGGTTCAAACCCCGGGATCCCACCAGTCCGTTTGGCCTTTCGCTTCAAAGCGAACAACTGGATTTCGCGAAACTGGGTGTCTTAAGTTCTCTTAGCGCAGCTACATCCCTTCAAGGTGGCGGGCTTCTCGATGGCACTGTCGATCTAACGGGATCATTGGCTGATCCAACCACGCTCAAAGGTTCGGTCAAACTCAAGATCAAGAATTTCGAAATGCCCGCACAAAAAATCATGGGGTTTGGTGTGCCTAAGATCGCAATCTCTGAATCGAACTTGGACATCGGTGTCGAAAACTCCAAGGTCACACTCAAAAATGTTCAGCTTGGCAGAGAAGGTACTGCTGCTGATGATATCCATGCCACTCTTTCTGGTACGATTGGCCTCGTAAAATATCTGAACTCCAGCACTCTTAATGTGAATGCGAAATTTCGCCTCTCGGACTCGATCCTCAAAGCGTTCATTCTTTTGGATGCCATTTTAGGCTCGGGTAAACAGTCCGACGGAACCTATGCCTTCAAAATTGATGGCACCCTGGGGTCGCCGAGCCCCTCACCCGCCGGGTCCTAGACGGCACGAGACTGCCCTAATGAATTTCGAAACCCCACTTGAAAACGCACTCCAGAGACATTTGACTGAAGACGCAGTTCCGTCGAATCTTCGCGCAGCGATCCGCTACAGCTTAATGGCTCCGGGTAAACGGATTCGTCCGCGACTTTGCATGGCGGCTGGAAAAATGTTGGACGTCACTGAGTCCGCTAGCATTTCTTTCGCGCTCGCACTGGAGATGATTCATTGCTTTACGCTCATTCATGACGATTTACCCTGCATGGATGATGATGATTTCAGGCGTGGAAAACCATCCAATCACAAGATCTTCGGTGAATCTCTTGCGCTCCTTGCTGGCGACGCCCTCATGGCCCTTGCGTTGGACTGCGCTATGGAAGCTTCAGATCACTCCCCGGCGGCCGGATTTCACCGTGCGCTGAAATATCTACTGCAGGCGTCTGGACCTCGCGGAGTCATCGGTGGCCAAGCCGCCGAAGCCCTACTCAATGAGGATTCGACACTTGCGGATCTGCGTCGTATGCACGCTGGAAAAACAGGCGCGCTTTTTAATGCGGCTCTTCTCGTGCCCATGGCTCTGGCAGAAATCTCAGGCGACAGCATCGACGGAAAAACCATTGTGGGTTTTGCCTCGGAGCTGGGGCTCGCCTTTCAAGTCGCTGACGACTTGGATGATGCAGAGTCTGAAAAAGATGATTCAGGAAACTTTGCCCCAACCAGCGTACTTCGGCATCAAAGTGCTGAGCAGGCAGCTCGCCTCACCCACGCTGCGCTTTCAGACGCAAGTCAGGCGCTATCCACTCGGTGGGGTGATCGTGCTGGGCCGCTTTGCGAAATTGCAAATGAGGTTCTGAGAAGTCTGACCTCACATTTTCAGCCGGTAAAAAAATGACCCGCTTTCTCTGGATTACCGACCCGTGGGAGACACTCGACCACCCACGCGATACAACCCTACGGCTCATCGAAGAGTCTGTGATCCAGGGTCATGAAAATTTTTGGTGTGACGTCAAAACCATTCGCTGGGCGGATGGCGCCGTGACTCTTGACGCCCGTCTCGTCGAGACAGTCTACCCTGGCCGAGCCGAAGCAAGTTTTCGACTGGGCCCAGCGAAGACCCTGAGCCCTCGTGACCTTCAAAGCATTCAATACCGCGTGGATCCTCCGGTGGATCTTGCTTATCTGCAGCCTCTGCAACTTTTGGAACTCGCGTGCTCCGTCAAAGACTCAAAAACCAGGATCGAGAATCCACCACGACTTCTCGCATTGGGAAACGAAAAGCTCGAAGCTTATTCACTCACCGGACTCCATCCTGAATCCGTAGTGTCCTCACAGTGGCAGACGCTTGCAGCTTTCGGAAAAAAACAAAAACAGACCGTTCTCAAACCCCTTCATCAGGCCCAGAGCATAGGCGTAGAGCTTTTGGATTGGACTACCCCTCCATCGACCGAAGCGGCGCGTGCGCGCATTATCGAAGCCACCGAAGGCTATTTTCGCCCTGTTGTACTTCAACAGTATCTCGAAGCGATCAATCAGGGAGAGACACGCCTCTGGTTCCTGGATGGCAAGCTTTTAGCACATGCTCGCAAGGTCCCGCGCGCGGGAGAATTTCGCATAGACATGGATCAGGGCGCGACACTCGGGCGCTGCGAACTCACACCCGCCGAGAAAAAGGCCTCGCTTAAAATCGGAAAGCATCTAGTGAACCGAAAAATCAGGATGGCCGCAGTCGACCTCATCGACGGGCTGATCACGGACTTCAATTTCACCAGCCCGGGGCTCATCGTTCAAATGGAAGCGCTGTTAGGAAAAAATCTGGCAGGGACAATTATTGCGCGCTTATGTAAAAAAGCACCCTGAGCGCGGTAGCTGCTAGTACTTAAAGATTTCGCGCAAGGGCGCGCGCGCCAGCGTACGAAGTTCGTGAGCGACCGTCCGAAGCTGCTTGAGGCTCTGCTCCCGTGCCTGGTCAAACTCCGAAGACGCTTGCGGAGCGAGAACAACATTTTTAAATTTCTTGAGCTCGCCGTCTTTGCGAAGCTCCCGCAAACGCTGGCGAGCTCCTTCAATCGAATAGCGCTCTTGATAAAGCAGGTGCTTGATCAAAAGTACCGTCTCCACATCTGATCGACGATACACCCGTTGCCCTGCCGAAGACTTCTGAGGCTGAATGACGGAAAACTCCGTCTCCCAATAGCGCAACACATGAGGCTTCACATCAGCCAGTTCCGCGACATCGCCGATCCTAAAATACAGGCGATCCGGAATTTTTACGGTAGAGGTCACTCGTCTTCACCTTCGGCTGGGCCTGTGGTGGAAACGATGGGCTTGCCTTCAAGGCTGCTGTTCACCTCGGCGCGAAGCACCTGTGAGGGGCGAAAGGTCAGAACCCGACGCGCGGAAATTTCAATGCTTTGCCCGGTCTGAGGGTTACGTCCAATGCGTGAACGCTTCTCGCGAACGACAAAGTTTCCAAATCCAGAAATCTTAATTTTGGAACCTTGGGACAATGAGGACTTCAAAGTGTCAAAAACAAGTTCCACCAAATCAGCCGCTTCCTTCTTGGAAAAGCCGACTTTCTCGTAAAGCGCTTCGACAATATCCGCTTTGGTCATCGCCACGTTGAGCTCTCCTTTGCTCGATTTGGGTGCGCGAAAATGCCGCTCGGGGAATATTTTTCTACCCTCGGAGCTCCGCACCCAACTCTTTTTTCCAAGCCTCTAAAATCTGCTTGGAGGCCGTCTCCGTCTCAACTTCCTGAAGACTACGGCTCTCATCCCAAAAGATAACCCGTACTGCGACGCTTGTCATCCCCTCGGCTACCTGTGACCCTCTGTAAATATCGAAAATCTTTGCGACCTTTGCAATCGGCCGACCCGCCTTGAGCGCAACCTGAGTAATTTTGTCCGCTGAAACATCCGTGCGAGTCAAAATGGCAAAATCTCTCTCCATCGAGGGAAACTCGGGCCACGCTTTGTAGGCCCTGGTGTCTCCTGCAGGCCTGCAGAGCCGACTGATCGCCTCCCAATCCATCTCCGCTAGCAACAACGGTGTCCGCGCCTTCCAGGCCTTTGCGCGAGCCGGGTGTACGAGCCCCATCACACCGGCAACCTGGTTGCCCGCCAAAATTTCGACACTTTGCCCAGGATGAAAGAGCGCCGACACCCCTTCGATGGGGCTTCTCGAAGCACTGAGCGGACTGAATCTCACACCTCGGGCACCCAGCGCCTCCAAGAGATTTTCAACCACCCCTTTGAGATCAAAAAAATCTGACTCGTTTTGGTCGGACCTCAAGCCACCGCTCGCTCGCGGACCCGTAAGCGCCAGACTCAGCTTCCAACGTTCCTGAACGCCCGTTTCGGATTCACCTTGGGCTTTTGCGCCTGATTCCGCACCCGGCTCCAGATGAAAAGTGGGGCGCAGTTCAAAAATCCGAAGCGGCAACGCTTCAGAACCAAAGTGGTGATTCCAGTTATGAAGCACATTACTGATGACACCCGGGAGCAGTGACGGAACCAATACTTCATGTTCCTCGCTCAGCGGATTCACGACCTTGACCTTGGACTCCAAACCACACTCTTTCAGCCACCGACCACTGGTGAACGCAAAATTCAGTGTCTCCACAAACCCCTGCTGAACCAACATGTCCTTCGCGCGATTGATCAGCGCCCCACGCATTCCGGATGCATTGGCGACAGTGGCTGTGGGCGGTGTCGTTAAAGCGGGAACTATCGATGGAATCCGATCGTAACCGACCGAACGCGCAACCTCTTCTGCAAGATCTTCGGGTATCGACAAATCCAGACGAAAAGAAGGTGCCTTGACCACGAAATCCGAACCCTCACGACAAACGACGCAGTCATGGGATTCAAGAACGCGCTGGCACTCGGCCTCACTCAATTGGATCCCCAAAAAGTCCGCGCAAAATCCAGTGGCCATGCGGATTTCCCGAGACTCGGCACCGCCCTCCAGCTTGCGAGACGGTTTCAGTGCCGCCACCGAACCTATGATTTTTCCACCGCCAAGCAGAGTCACGATTTGCGCCAGACGCGTAATCGCAAAAGCGACTCCCGCAGGATCCACTCCCCGCTCGAAACGATGTGCGGCATCCGTCTTTCGCTGGTGCTGAGTCGATGCCCGACGTACCGACGTCGGCGCAAATTCCGCGCACTCCAAAAACACGCGAGTCGTGGTTTCTTGGACTTCGGAATTTCCGCCACCCATGACACCAGCAAGGCCCACCGCGCGACTTGAGTCAGCGATCACCAACTCAGTGCCACTGAGTTTCACGGTTTTTCCGTCCAAAAGCGCGAGTTCTTCACCGGCTTTTGCCAGGCGCACGCCGATTACTTTTCCTTCAATCAAGTCCGCGTCGTATGCATGCACGGGTTGCCCCAGCTCAAACATCACGAGATTGGTCGCATCGACTACGTTATTAATCGACCGGCTTCCGAGGCCTTCCAGACGCTGGACCAACCAATCGGGCGAAGGGCCGATCTTCACACCTTCGATGTAACAACCAAAAAACTGCGGAGCGAGCTCTCCGGCTTCCAAATGAACCGCGATCGGAGAGTTTCTAAAATCCAACTCAGGCGGGCTTTCGCGTTTTGGCTTCTGTCCCAACGCAGAGGCAACCTCACGAGCGATCCCCCAATGGCTGAGACAATCTGCGCGATTCGCGGTCACTTTGAGAGTCAAATGCGAATCACTCCGCCCCAGAACCTCCGCAAGACCCACGCCAAGCTTCGTGGTCTCTGGCAAGATCAGGATTCCATCAGACTTTTTTTGAAATCCCAGTTCCTCCTCGGAACAAAGCATTCCGTTGGAGAGAACTCCTCGAATTTTTCCTGCGGCAATCTTCATCCCGTTAGGGAGGTTTGCACCGACCTGAGCCAAGGCAACGGTGTCACCGGCTTTCATGTTTTGAGCGCCACACACGATTTCGAGCGGCTCTCCCGATCCCATACTCACCTTGCAGAGGCTGAGTCGATCAGCCTGTGGATGCGGAGCGCGCTCCAAAATTTTCGCAGTCACGACCTTTTCAAGTCCAGCGCCTTGGGATTCGACCGCCTCGACTTCGAGACCTCGCCGAGTCAACAATTCGGCAAGCCCTTGCGGTCCGCCTACACCGGTCAAATCCACCATTTCGGAAAGCCAATTCCACGAAATGCGCATTCATCACCCCTGTTAATTAAAAAATCACCGCGCCCCGGCGCGACGACTTAAGAAAACTGACTCAAAAATCGCACGTCGCCCTGGTACATCAGGCGCAAATCAGGGATTCGATGCAAGAGCATCGCTATGCGCTCCACACCCATCCCAAAAGCAAATCCGGTCAATGATTTGTCTTTAAATCCTGCCATCTCAAAAAGTCGCGGGTGAACCATTCCAGCACCTAAAATTTCAATCCAGCCCGTGCCCTTGCAAACACGACACGAATCGCGCGCCACCACTCCAGAACCCGCTTGGGTGCTGCAGTTAAAACAACTCACGTCCACCTCAGCACCCGGTTCGACAAATGGAAAGTAACTGGGCCGCAAACGGATCTGCGATCCTGAACCAAAAAGTTCGCGCGCAAAAAACTCGAGCGTACCTTTGAGGTGACTCATCTTTACGCCATGATCGACCCAAAGCCCTTCGACCTGGTGGAACATCGGTGAATGAGTGGCGTCGTCGTCACAGCGATAAACAGCGCCTGGACAAAGAATCCGCACAGGCCATTTTCCCATCTCGCGCATCGCGCGCATCTGAACGGGAGAAGTGTGCGTGCGCAACACGACGCCAGGACCTGCGAAAAATGTGTCCTGCATGTCACGAGCGGGATGATCCTTTGGAATATTAACCGCTTCGAAGTTCAAAAACTCGGTTTCGACTTCGGGGCCTGTGGTGACATCGAAACCCAGGCGAGCAAACGTCTGAACAATTCGACGAGTGACCTGAGTGATCGGATGAAGTGCACCTTTATGGGGCTGGCGAGAAGGCAGGGAAATATCGATGCGCTCCTCACGAAGCCGCTTTTCAAGCTCAAGGGACTCAAGCCCAGACTTGCGGGCCTCGAGCGCCTCCTCAATCTTGCGCTTCCACTCATTGGCAGCAGCGCCGATACGAGGGCGCTCCGAGGGATCGGTCGCACCTAATCCCTTGAGAACCTCGCTGAGAGCACCTTTTTTTCCGAGATAAGCAATTCGGGCTTGCTCAACGATTTCAAGGCTAGACGCCGCCTCGACTTCCTTCAAAGCCTGGGCGCCGATCGCGTCTAACTTTTCGAGCATTGCGAAGCCTTAGGCTGCTGGAGCCAGAGCGCGGACTTGATCAACGATCGCGCCAAACGCCTTCGGATCGACAATCGCGATATCCGAAAGAACCTTGCGATCGATTTTCACTTCGGCCTTCTTGAGAGCGAAGATCAAACGGCTGTAGCTGATGTTGCAGATTGATGCTGCAGCAGAAAGACGCGCGATCCAGAGCTGACGGAACTCACGCTTTTTCACGCGACGGTCGCGGTAAGCATAAACGCCGGCGCGATCAACGGCTTCCGCGGCACGACGAACCTTATTCTTTCGCCCAAGAACAAAACCTTCGGCTTTTTTGAGTAACTTATTAGTACGACGACGACGTTTAAAACCACGTTTTGCGCGAGGCATTGAAAACTCCTTAAATCCTAATTATTTGGAACCGTTGGGCAGGCACTTTTCGATGTGCTTGATATCGCCCGAGAAGATGTAGCCTGCGGAGCGAAGCTTCAACTTGCGAGAAGCCTTTTTGTTGCCCATGTTGTGGCGCTTATTGGTCCGCTTGAACTTTACTTTTCCGGTGGCAGTGAAGGTAAACCTTTTTGCCGCCGCTTTTTTTGTTTTCTGTTTCATCGTCGTCTTAGCCTTTTTAGCGAATATTTCGCGAAAAAACCCCACTCTGTTCACTACTGCTCATTACTACTCCGGACTACTCCGAACTACTCTGGCATTCCGGCTGACGAAATAGCGCGTTAAACCACGCCAACTTCAAACGCGAACTACCTACAAGGGGCGTTGAGGAACGCAACTTAGTCGAAGACCCCGCAAAGAGTCAACAATTACGTCGAAGATCCTGAACTTTCCGGATTTGACCCACCGGAAGTGATAATGACTGTAGGCTTTGCCCCTATGGTAGCCCTTTTTCCTGGGGTCCCTGGTGCCAACACCATGATCAGCTTTTTACCTTCCAGCTTGGGATGGGATTCGATCATGGCGATGTCTTTCACGTCCTCAGCAATCTGGCGCAACATCTTAAAGCCGCGATCAGAATAGGCGATTTCACGGCCACGAAACATGACTGTGATTTTTGCCTTGTCGCCATCCTCTAGAAACTGACGGATGTTTTTACACTTGTAATCCAAGTCATGATCGTCGGTCTGAGGGCGAAGCTGAACTTCCTTCACCTTGATGACGGTCTGTTTCTTTTTGGCGACGTGCTCTTTCTTTTTCTTTTCGTACTTGAACTTGCCGTAGTCGCAAATCTTACAGACGGGAGGTTGCGCGTTCGGCGAAACTTCCATGAGGTCTAGGCCCTTTTCGCGTGCCATGCGCAAGGCCTCAGAGGTAGCGACCACGCCCACTTGTCCGCCAACTTCATCGATCAGGCGCACTTGTGGAACGCGAATTCTCTCATTGATCCGATGCTCATCTTTGTTGAGCGTCGGGATGGGTCCGCGGGCACGGGGTCTTGGAAATGATGGTCTTGGTGGACCGGATGGGCCTGAAGGGGCCGATGGTGCAGAAGAACCGGGTGGGTTCGAAGGGTTAACAGGTATAATAGCCATGTATTTTGTTTAAATTTTTTTCGACACTGTTTGCGACGCTAGACAACCTTTGTGGGGCTGTCCCAGGGCGCGACGACGTCCGAAATACCTCCTATTCGAGATCAGGAATAGCGAAGTGACCCTAGGGTGTCAAGCGAGCGCTCGACTCAATCGGAACTTTCTAAATACGAAAGCCCCCAATACCTCAACGGAACGAGTCCGAGACGTCTTGGGGGCTTCAGCTTGGTCGGTCTCGCTCCGAGACTTCAATTTGACCAAGAACCTAATGGGTCGACTTTACGTCGCCGCTGCGGCCGATTTTTTAGAAGTTGCTGCCTTCTTTTTGCGAACAGGCGCCTTAGTCTTGCCGACTTTTTTAGCCTTTTTAGTGGCCTTCTTGGGCACTGCCTTACGAACGTTGGAGAGTATTCCTTCAAGCTCCTTACGCTGGGTGCTCA
>CAMBEX010000036.1 GCA_945865865.1 Bdellovibrio sp. ZAP7 | reverse complement strand
GGCATCACTGAAAGTCTGGATTGTTTGATCAGGGCGATTTCTTGGAGGCTCTCAGTTCGTTTGATCTCCGCGAGCGTGACCGGGTGCTTGAATTTTTCTACAAATTGAACGTCCACCTGAGACCAATCGCCGCCTTCTGGGTCTAGATCCGGATAAGCTTCGCGAATCACCCGGGCGATTCCGACCACGGCTTTTTCGTCGCCGGAGTGGTAGATGAGCGCCAAGTCGTCCCGAGTCATCTTTCTGAGATTGTTTCGCGCCTGAAAATTTCGGACGTCGTTCCAATGGGTGGAACTGTCGCGTGAGAGTTGGTCAAAGCTGTAGGTGCCGGGTTCGGTCTTGAGGAGCCAGTACTGAAGCATTGCGCAACGTTATGGCCCTGAATGTCATTTCGCGCAAGTAGATCGCGTGGGTCGGTTAGCCTGGAGTTTTATTCGACTTGGCTGCGATCGGTCGTCAGAGCGCCGCCCTGGATTTCAGCTGCGACCGTGCGGGTATGGCCTGGGTCAATAAAAGTGCGCGGTTTACTCATTTGAAGAAGGGCTGCTGCTGCCAAGAAAATTCCCACCACAAAGCTCCACCACATCTGGGCATGTCTCGAAGGCTCATCGTCGACAGATCGGCGGTTGAGACTCTTCTTTTTGTGATTCAAATCTTTTGACGTCATACTGAGTGGGGTCTTCCTGTTTGCTAGCGCTTCTTAAGTTCCGCTTGGGCTGAGGTCTGATCGGCGGCTGCCTCGTGGACCTCAAGCCATTTCAAATATTTTAGACGGAGCAGTGGGAAGAGAACAATTGTGTCAGTTTTGACACCTCAAGATTTTTTCTGGTACGCCGTGGGAGTGTCGTCAGAATGGGGGCGGGGATCCGCTCAATCTATGGATAAATCGCCGGACCCTGCTTTCTTGAGCCTAAAATGGCTTAAATTTGTACGTAATTGCTTATCGAGCGGAGGGGAGGGCTTGAGCCCCGCGCTGGCGCTTTACGCGGTAGACCTGGGCGATTCGGATAAATTCACGGGGGCTGACCCCTCGATTCTACCAAGTGAGTTGATGTCGAAACTCAGCAAGGCAGAACAAACTCGCGGCAATGAGATGGGTTCGGCCGCCCGCCGTGCCCAATGGGTGGCCGCGCGGCGCTGTGAGTTGCAGTTACGGGAGCACTTTGCTGGGGGCGAGTTTTTTAGGAGCTTTTCGCACACCGATGAGTGGGCCGTTGGGGTCGGGGTTCTTGGAGTCCGTGGAGTCGGCGTGGACCTTGAGCGCGCGGCCCGGCACATCGCGCCGGGTGTGGAGCGCAAGATCTTAAGTCCCGCTGAGAAGCCGCTTTTTGAAAATGGAGCGCTGTCCCTTTTGCAGTTTTGGGGAATCAAAGAGGCCTGTTTCAAGGCGCATCCCGACAACGAAGGCCTCGTCGTAACGCAGTTCGAGGTTTTAGAATGTCGCGGTGCGGAGCGGGATGAAGATCTGATTGAAGTTCGCTGCAAAGGGCCACAAGTGGCGTTGGATTTTAGGGCCTGTGTTTTCGAGCACGCGGGTTTGCAGTGGGTGTTTGCTCTCGGCCTTCCCACTGGGCGCTTGCCTTGGTAGTCTGAAGAGGTATGCGCGAGCACAAGCACGATCACGGTCATAGCCACGGTCATCACCACCACGAGCACGGCCACTCTCATGGCCAGGTGGCGCTCAGTCGCGCACTCGTCGTCACCGTAATATTTTTGATCGTTGAAGTGATCTGCGGATTTCTCGCCAACAGTTTGGCGCTGATCTCCGACGCGGGTCATATGCTCACCGATGTCGGTGGAATTTTGCTGAGTCTCTTTGTGGTGTGGGTGGCCAGGAGACCTGCGACTCGTACGATGAGTTTTGGTTACCACCGCGCCGAAATTCTGGGCGCCCTCGGATCCGGGCTTTCGATCTGGGTGCTTGCAGGTGTTTTGATTTTTGAAGCCGCTCAAAGAATTCAAACGCCGCAGGAAGTTCAGGCACCGCTTGTGATTGCGATGGGTGCGTTGGGACTGCTGGCTAATCTGATCAGCATGAAATTTCTGCATTCCGAGCAGAAAAACAGCCTCAATGTCAGGGGAGCCTATCTTCATGTGATTTATGACGCCCTCGGGAGCGTGGGCGCCTTGATTGCGGGTATTGTCTTGTGGAGGACCGGCTGGTCCCAGATCGATGCGATCGTTACTTTTTTTCTGGCCGCCCTGATGCTCTGGGGTTCGTGGTCCCTGGTTCGCGACTCGGTGATGGTCTTGATGGAATCGACACCCGGTGGAATCGACCCATTAGTCGTTCAAAGCAGTCTCGAAAAGATCGAGGGTGTGCGCGAAGTTCACGACCTGCACATTTGGACCGTTTCAAGCGGCAGACTCGCGCTTAGTGTTCATATTATTTCCGATCAGGGAGAACAGGTCCTCACTCGAGCCAATGAGGCGCTTGCGGAGCGGTTTAAAATTTCACACACCACCATTCAAATCGAGCACCCCGAGAAGTTTCAGTCGGAGCGGTGTTACGATTGCGCCCCTGTTTGAGTGGTGGTAGTTCTAGATTCTCTTTGAAATCGTGCACCCCTAGCTCAATTGGATAGAGCATCAGACTTCGGATCTGAGGGTTAGAGGTTCAAGTCCTCTGGGGTGCGCCACTTTTCCCGGCCTATTTCCCTCGCATGCTTCATCATCTTCCTCGTTTCTCCCGCAGCGGGCTTCTATGCCCGCTTTGGTCGAACCCTCGTCAGCTTCTTCGCCTGCGAGGGAACTAGGCTCGGGAAAAGTTTTGTGGCTGCAGATTCACTTCGCGATACTTCGGCGGCCTTCTCGGCGCTCCTGCGGCGGGGGCGACCCCAGGCACCGGACTAAATAAATGAACCCAGTTTAATATTGGGTTTAGGCGCCCATATAGCCGTTTTGGGGCGGCTCTAAAAATATACTCGTTAGCTCAACTATTCTCTAGCTCGCGGTTTCGAGGCTGTGCTATGACCCGCTTCGTTAGTGTTAGCTTCTACGGAGTTCGAGAGCATGGTGCTCATAGAGTCTCTTTAGTTAGCGTTTTACCCGGGCTTCATATGAGGCCCTTTTAGGAGACAAAAATGAGCAAGAAACTCTATGTTGGAAATCTTCCGTTCTCGGCAACTGAACAAGTCCTGACCGATACCTTCACGCAGTGTGGCGCTGTAGCATCCGTGAAAATCATCACGGATCGCGAAACCGGCCGCTCCCGCGGATTTGGTTTCGTTGAAATGGTCAACGACAACGAAGCAGTTGAAGCAATCAACAAATTTAACGGCGCTGATTACGAAGGTCGTAATCTCACCGTGAACGAAGCCAAGCCTATGGAATCCCGCGAAGGCGGACGTGGTGGCTTCGGTGGTGGCGGTGGAGACCGTGGTGGACGCGGCGGCTTCGGCGGCGGACGCGGTGGCAATCGCTACTAAGTTCTAAATTTCAAATTTTGAAATGATAAGGCCTGGCCTCCCCTAGGGAGACCAGGCCTTTTTTATTTAGGGGCTGTTTACTCTACTCTTTGGCTGGGACTTTTCCACCCATCTGCTTTTGTGTGGAGAGGCGGGCCTTCACAAAACGCGCAGCTTGGCTGACGTCGCTTCTCAGTCTTGAGCTGCTCACACCCGGAGCGCTCATCACGACGCTCCAGTGGCGAGTGATGCTGGACTGCACGAGCGCTTCGCGAATTTCGTTTTCGGTGGCACCGTTCAGCTTGGCGGCCTGCGTGTGAAAGTAAACGCAGTACTTGCACGGAATCTGGGCCGCAACCGCAAGGCCGATGAGTTCACGATCTTTTCCGGAGATCGCACCCTTGGGATTTGTTTCGATCCCCTTCATTTCGTTCCAAGCACCGACAATGGCGCTCTTAGGAAACTGGCGTAAAAATTCAGGCACGGATCCAAACGTTTGTTGGATGTCCTGATACGCGAGTTCGGGAGTTGTAATCGCGGCGGATGCGCTTTGCTCTTGACTCGACACTTCGCCTGCGGCTTCACGCGCGGAGGATTCTTCCATCTTGCGTTTGAGATGCGCCATGACCTGGTCAGTTTCCTGCCGAAACAGGGTCTCGTCCTGCGCAAGACCGTTCATAAAAGTGCTCCAGTGCTGCGTGAGTGCGGAGACCGCGATGGCTTCTTGGATTTCGGCAGAACTCACGCCGTTGACCTTGGCAAATTCGTTGTGAAAAAAGACGCAGTTTTCGCAGGGAATTCGTGCAGACACCGCAAGGCCGATGAGTTGCTTGGTTCCTTGAGGGAGTTCGGTGTTGGGATTGAGCCCAAAGCTCTTGAGCTCCTGCCAGGCGCCAGGCAGTCCCTGGCTCGAAAAGTTTTTCATGAACTCAGGAAGGAGTCCAAAAGTCTTTCGGATTTCCGAATGAGTCATCTGGACTTCGGGTGAGAGCGCGGATCGGGAGGAGTGGTCTTTTTTATGTCCTGCAAATGCTGCGATCGGAAGAATGAAAGCAAGCGACGCTGCAAGCGCGAGGCGGCGGTGAGTGATCATCTTGTGGGATTCCTTTTAGCTCAGTTGGTTCGCTGACGCATAGGTTCGCTGAAAAGCGGGTGTCGCGACCTAGCTATGAAAAATACGGGCCAACGACTTCAGTCGCTGGCAACGTCCAACTGAACTTGTCTTAAACGAATCGTAGGCGTCACACGCGTGTGGGCGGGAGAAGGAAAAAGCGAGAGATCGAGTTTGATTTTGGAATGTTCAAAAGACCGTGGCCGCATGGGTCCGTCGAGCCAAAGCCCCAGTCGGTCGCTGAGTTGCGAAACATAACTGGGGGTCGATTGAGTCGTGCGCTCGCAAGTCTGAGACGAAAGTTCGCGCGCCGCTCGAATTTTTTTGTAACCGTGGGAGTAGATCGGAATCTCAGTGACGGCGACTTTTCCGGGCAGGGCATCGAGTAAAAAACTAGCCTTGAGGCTGAGACCAGGTTGATCCGAGGCTGACTCTGCAAGCAAGTTTTCGAGGAGCATGGAGAGTTGAGTGCAAAGACCGTCTTGAGTGTGGAGGTCACCCTGCAAGGTTTTTATATGCGTGGGAGAGCTCACCTCGAGTCGAGGCACGAGCGTTTGGGACTCACCCCAAGGGCCCGTAAAGACAAAATCTGAGTGGGTGGAAGCGCCATCCATGAGGACTTCGTTTCTGTGGGCTCTGACTCGAAAGACAGCTCTCGGAAGTCGGCTGATTTTAATATTTCTAAACGAAAGTGTGCGTTTATTTTTTCCCTGTGCCTGCGCCCAGGTGAGTGGGTCTCCCTCCGGGTTATTGAAGCGATAGGTGTAGGGTTTAGTGCCTGGCACGGTCTCGTAGCCATCCATAGAAGGCGTCACCGAAAAGGAATCAGAAACAGGCACGACGCGCAGTTCGTACGAAGGTGAGTCCGAGGAATCTGCCGCATAGTCATTGATCCGCACGGCTAATCGAGAATGGGTAGGAGAGGCGAGTAGGGACTTTTCAAGAGGATCAAACTTCGCAAGTTCGACAGCGACTTGAGAGGCGAGTTGTAAAAGCATTTCGGGCTGCGTGGATTTTTTTGTGCGCCACTCCGAAAGCGCTTTTGCGAGGCCGTGGAGTGGCTCCGCTGATTGTGCACTCTTGGGTTTTCCATCGGGGTTTGATGAGGAATCGGGGAGCAGGAGCTCGACCTCGAGTGTGTCCTGAGGGGCGACAGCGCGCGCCAAATCGACGCGGTACTCAAAGAGTTCGATCTGCTCCCAGCTGGCTTGGCCGTTTGGGCGTGACTGAGAAATGGCTTGAGCGCCCAGGATGAGTGGAGCATCAGGGGTTTGTTGAAAGAGTTGCGACGGTACGACTTCTTTTTGCTCGGGCCAGGAAATCAGTTGTCCAGAGTAGACGGCGCCCAAATCCTGGTTGAGGAGCTGGGTCCACTCCGCATGAGCGAACTGAAAAGCCTCGGGATTTTTTTCGGCGGCAGCTTCGGTACTGCCGAGTGAGGTGCTTTCGTTCTCACTTTTGGCCGGAGGAAGGAGCGAGACCAGCCTGTTCAAGAGCGTTTTAATCACCTGGTCGCGCACGGGATAAAACGCAGAGGCTGGGATTTCGGTCGCGCGTTTTTTATCACCTGCTTGGGATGAAATCAGGCCCTGGAGGTCTTGTAAGAACTCACGCATGAATAAATCTAAGTCTCGTTCATTGCCGCTCTGGATTTGAGGTGAGAGCGGGCGTGGAGCGAAAAACAGGGGTGCCACAAATTCTTCGTCGCCTTTCACCAAAATCTCGACCTTGCGATAGCGGGGTAGACGCCAGGGCGCGCTGGAAGCAAGCCTCAGGCTCAGGTCATGAGTCACCTGGTCTGCGGATTCAGAATGGATCGCCTGACTGAAATTGCCGGAGTCTGAGTGATAGATACAGCGGTTCTGTGCGTCGATTTCGATCCAGTCATCAGCCAACACGGGCGAGACAGCGCAAATATTTCTGGCTTGGGATTCGGTAGCCGCCTCAAAGATGTTTAAAGTGTAACTTCGGGAGGGATCTTTGAGAACCACGCAGGAATAGGCGGACTTTCGATGTGCGGACGATCGAGCAGTCGAAGCGTTTGAGGCCGTGAGAGGGTTTGCGCGAACGGTCCGTGCGGGAGTCGCAAGTGGGTTTGTGCCTTCAATCAATTCCCAATCCAGAGTGTGTGCTGAAAAGTTTCCGACGCAGATGTGCTGAGAGAAGTATGCATTGAAGCTTTGTGAATCACTTGGGTCTTTGTTTCCCGCTTGTGCGCGGGCTCTGGACGCGGGACGAGTCGTGACCGCCATCGCTTGCCCCCATTCGCCGGGGCTTAATTTTCCGTCAAGTTGGGTGTCGGCATCGCTCAATTTGCGAGTCACGGCGGCCAGGTATTCGGTGATGCTGAGTTTTTGATCGCCGTTGGTGTCGGACTCCAGATGCCAGTAGTTGTCGAATTCAAATTTTGCCGGAAAGCGACCGGTCATTCGGCACTCAAACTCAGAGGCGTCGACGAGTCCGTCGCGATTGGCGTCAAATCCTTCAAATGAATCGTCAACGACCGATCCGGCGCGTGAGAAGCCGACGCAGGGATCAGTGACGATGGCCTGCTCGAGTGATTTTTTTTTGACGGGTGCCGGCTCGAGCGGGGCTTTTACTCCGGAGGTGGAGCACGCGAGCGAAGTAAATGTCGCCAGGGCAATCGCAACGCGTCCGAGAACGTGAGTCAGCATGCTCCTAGTCTAAGAGAGTTTGCGCCCAGGTTCAATTTTTACGTCCGTCATGGAGCGGTTCGGTAGGTCCGAGAATTGTAAAGCTCATTTGAAATAGACGAACCCCTCTAAGAAACCCAGAAGCTCTATGAAGCTCTATGAAGCTCTATGAAGCTCTATGAAGCTCTATGGAAAGGACTCCTCAATGACTCGCTCTCAGCTTTGGACTTTGGCCACTCTGACTACCTTGATGACCAGCGGACTCACGACCGCGTCGCTGGCGGCTAACACCGATAGCGGAAACGTTTCTCTGACCGCGAGTGTCGCAGCCGCTGTCAAGGTCACGGTCGCGGGTGCCGGAAATTACAACGCCCTCCTCTTGACGACCACCTACAGCGACGAACACGTGGCCAATGTTAATGAAAAAAGTAATTCAAGAGACGGTTATACGGTGACTTTGAAGTCTGCTAACGCCGGACTGCTAAAAAATCAATATAACGGAAGTGTCTATAACGTGACCTATACAGCCAAATATGGCGCAACCGGGAGCGAGTCCGCCGCCAACCTAACGACAGCAGGTGTGCTGGTCACCAACGTGGCTACCGCGCAGGATACGGTTACTAATTCTGATAAAGTGCTAAAAATCAGCTTTACCGGCGTGAATGAGCTTGAATACCTCGAAGGCAATTACACTGACACATTGACCTTTGACATTGCGGCTCTTTGATTTTTCCAAGCGATTATTCGGTCACGGTGGTCGTGACTGTAATGTTGTCAGTGTAGGTGCCAGAGAGCACGTCGAGGTCTGTAATGCTCGACGGTGTGATCGAAACAGTGTTGCGCACCCCAGATGTCAGCGTCTGTCCCGTGCCCGTGGCGACCGTCACGGGCACGGTGCTGCTGCCAGTTAGATTGTACGACACTGAGTTCACCGAGAATGAGTAAGGCAGGGTTTGCGTGATTCCGCTTGCTGCGTGTTTGAGTGCTCCGTTGTTTTGCGACGAAAGCGTGACACTGTAGCCTGCGTTTGAGCGAACTAACAGATCGTAGCTGAGAGTCGTTCCCCCAGATGAGGTCAGAGTCCCAAAATTGAGGCTTTGATTGGATTGGCCTGAGTCAAAGGCCTGACCGGTAGCCACTTGAGAGAGCTCCGTGGTTTTTGGAACAGTCGTGGTCAGAGTGACGGATGCCGTGGTTCTCAGCGTGGTGTCCTCATATGCATTGACTGAGTAAGTGTCTGTGTAGCTGCCAGACGGTTTGAGGGGAGACTGACTGGGGATCGCCAGATAGTAGGTCAGCGTCACCGAGCGGTTGTTTCCGTTGGGAAATGAACCTACAAAACCATTCGCGACGGTGATCGCCGTTCCATCTTCGAGAATCTTGCTGAGGCCCGAGTCCTTGTAGAGCTGGTAGGGGAGCTGAGTCGTCCCGGCGAGCATCCGTCGTGTGGTGTAATTTCCGGCGCCTGTCCCTCCCGCCGTCAGCCCCACCTTGTAGTTACAGGCCTGGCCATTTTTGTTGAGGGTGAAGCTCACCGCTTGCGAGGCAAATCCCAAGTCCCACGAGACTGAAACGTTGGAGGTGGTGAGTGTCAAAGTGCAAGCGGCCTGGCAGACTGCCGAAAATCCAAATGTGATCGAGCCGATTAAAATAAGGGGTAGCAGGGACCGATATTTCATTTCAGCCTCAGGTGTTGTTGTGATCTTTTTTGGCTTCTGACCTGGCCTATGGCGAGTTTTCCGGTGTGCCCTGGAGGGATATCAAGAGTGAAAGGCTCAAAAGAATCGTCAAATGAAAAGACTTCGTAATGACCGCTCTTGAGGCCTTCGATGAGAAATCTCCCGGCACGATTAGTAAAAAACAGAGGGGCGATCGGGGTTCCGTTGGAGGAACTCGTTTGTGCGAAGTGGGTCTCTGATCGTACTTCTCCCGAGACGAGTCCGATGGGTTGACCCTCAAAATCGATGAGTGTTCCATGCACATTGACTCCAGAGTCGGTGCCGAGCGAAATCAATGTGCCACTGCGATACGCGGGCAATATCCGAAAGCTTTCTTGAGTAAGACTGAGTTCTAAGCGTGGATCTTGGAGTGAGGCGCGCACGAGTGCCGTGCGGTAGGACTGAAGTTCAGGGAGGACGGCCCCGCCCATTCCCTGTGACGAGGCCTCGAAGCGGCGTTGAGAACGAGGATTGAGACTGATGTCATGCTGAGCGAGGTTACGCTCGGGAACCACAAGTGCGAAACTGTCTACTACCGGGCGACTCAGGCTCGCGTGGGTGCCGGCCGTGACTAGAGCAAATCCCGCCCGAACTCCGGATCGCTGTGTCAGTTGATCAAAGTCAGCACTGCTTACGCTATGGTGAGTGACGCCGACGCGCGCGCGATTTCCGGTGTACTCAGCGCGCACTTCAGCTTGTTCGTCGATGTCGGAGTGTTGAACAGCGGCAGATAGGGCTGTGTCACCCACTGCGTTTTGTCCGCGATTGTAAGTCCATTGCACGCGCTGCGTGTTGTTCTCCGTATTGGCAGAGGCGTGGATGGATTGGTTTTTTTGCGGAAAGGACCAGGTTAAATACGTGACACCCGATGTTGTGGTGCGAGTGTCTGAACCTCGGGCATGATTGAGTGTCACTGTCATGTTCAGTCCTGAGCGCCAAGTCCTGTTCAGTGCGGCCGAGAGCATGTAACTGTTCTTAGGCGCAGGGGCTTCGCCGAAAAAGTCTGACGATGCATTGAGATTGAGTCCGAGGTTTTCAGTGAGTGCTCGTGAGAGGGCCAGATTGAGGCGCCATGGGGCCTGAGCTTCGCCCGGAATTCCAAACCTCACTGTCCTCGCTTCAACGCCCGCCCCTAAAGACCATTGAGCAGGTCGGAAGTTGCGATTATTTGGCTGCTCCGAAACCACGTAGCCCAGTCGTGCGGCGTAACCCATGTGATCCGCCCGATAAATCCGCGAGTGTGCGGCATCGAGTGTCCACTGCCCAGAAAATCCAACGGTAGTGGTGGTCAGACCGACTAGACCGTCTGAGTGGTCCCCTTGAAAATATCCGCCGGCGGTCAAAGTCTCACTGAAACCGGTCCGATGAGAAAGACTGAGGGTGGGGCTTCCCGGGTCGTATCGTCGCGTGTTGAGCTCCTGCTCCGAGGGAATGCCAATGGCATAATAAACTTCATGCAGTTCGGGCTTGAGCAACGTACTTGAAAAAAAGTACGGGATCTCAATCCGCTGGACCTGCCCAGTATCATCTTCGACTTCCAGCGTGAGGTTGTTGGTTCCGCTGCTGATCGGAAAATTTTCGAAATTATGCGGGCCTGCTTCAAGTGCAACGGTCTGCATGAGCCGACCATTCATAAAAACCCGGACCGTGGAGGCACGCTTAAGAAAAATCTGACGAGAGGGAGATGGATTGATCACCTGATAGGGCTGCATATCAAAGTGAGTGGTAAGCGCCACGCCACCCATGCTTCTAAATCTTTGAAATCCACTTACGGGGTAGAGTAAATCTCCGAGAGTGAGCCGCGCGAACCTGTCCGGAACATCGTGTACCAAGCGCAGTTCTCCGCGCGTCCAAGGCTTGTTGGATTTTTCGAGGTAACTTCCATTGGCCTCTAATACAGTCCCAAATGCGCGGATCGCTCCCGCAAGCTCGCTCCTCAAGGGTTGCCTTCCGTTGTCGGGTGAGCCGCCCCCTGAAAGAAAATCCTGGCCAAAATTAAAGTTGATGAAGCTGCTGAGAGGGCTGGGTCCTAGCGTGTCCGAGTCCACTTCGTGATGGGCGCTACCCCGGAGCGAAAGAGTACCGGTTTTTCTGAGCTCGGGCGCAATTTTCAGGCTGAGTTCGAGCAGGGCTGGGTCGAAGTCTACTGTGAGACCGAGCCCCTCGAGTTGAGCGAGAGTGATCCACTCGTGCGCTCGGACGTCTTCAATGAGTTGGGGTTGCACGCGTGGTTCTAGGGCCGCGGCCAGGGATTTTGACTGAAGCTCGGGTTCGCCCGTCGCTTCAATAATTCTCGCTGTGACATTGATTGGCGGCTCGGGATAAATTCGTAGCGGTAACAATATCGGAAAGGTAGTGGGGATTTGCGCGTGCACAAGCGTGAGTGCGCGCGCGAAGACCGGGGTTGTTCCTGAGAGCACGCTACTGGGCCGCCCCGTGTTGCCCAAGGAAGCGAGGACGCCAATCGCACTCAAGATCAAATGAAATCTGAGCGCACGCAGGAGTTTTGAAAAACTATTCGGTTGCTTCAAGTTTGACCTTCACCGATCCGGGCTTCAGTTTTTTTGGCCAAGTGATTTCAAATTTTCGAGTCGACTGAGCAAGGATGTTTTGGCCGAGGATTCCGTCGAGTTCTTTGCCCTCGAGTTTTACCGGCGGTACTTGATCACGCTCCACTTCAACCCTAAGTTTTTTGAGAAGCAGGTGCGCAGAGCCTGAGTTTTCTAGGACAAGTTGGAGTTTTGGGTTTTCTCCAGAGGTTCTCGAGCTGCTTTTGAGGACGACGAGTGGAGCCGCGTTGTCAGGGGTCACGTAGAGCGCCGCCTGATATCTCATGAGAATATTGATATGAACTCCGCGCTTGAGTGAATTCTTTTTTTGAGTTCCGAGCGGGAGTTGCTCGGCAACCAGGCGAAAGGCTTTTTCGTGCGGAGGGAGTGGGCCCATCCACGTGACTCGGATGCTGCGCTTTTCCTTAGGTTTGAGCGTCATCTGAGGAGGGTAGAGCAAAAAGTTACTTTCGATCTCAGGCGTAATCCGGTTGGACTCTTTGCCTGTTTCATCCATTTCACGCGAGGTGATGGAAACGTCCAAGAGCACAGTCTCTTGGGTGTTGTTTTCGACTAGAAAATTTTGGGTGGCCTCGGGTCCCGCTGGACTCAAGGAGAGTGACATGGGCGTCAACGTGAATGCGTGAGCGAGAGGACTCGCAACGCAGGCAAGTAGCCCCGCGGCAGACGTGAGGAGTGAGATGGATCGAAGTTTCATAGTTCTTTTACGCCTCGGGCAGAAAATGACCGACTGACCGTATTCAATATCTCGGCCAAAGCCGTCCGCAGCTATGGCCGCATGCTGCGACTGGTCTAAACTCTGCACCCTGAGGGCGCATGACTCTTTTATTCAACCCAAGTCGGAAGACAGCGCTGATGGGAGTGATTTCGGGAGTGATTGCGATGGCGACGGGACTTACTGCATCGGCCGCAGTCACACAGTCGATCACGCTTCAGGGCATGGTGGCTGAACAGGTATTTATCGAGATCGAGGGTGTAGCGCCCTACCGCAATCTCAATTTGACCGAGACGGCGACAGACCTTCATGTGGCGAACGTGCATGAGATCAGCAATTCCGCGACGGGTTATACGGTGACGCTCAAGTCAATCAACGGTGGAAGTTTAAAAAACAAAAATGATCTGATCCCTTATCGGGCGCGTTACGGCTTGAATTTCGTGACCCTCTCGCATGATCCACAAGTCATTGCTCGGGAGGATGGGACCCTGGATATTATTGATGTGAGGCGCCAACTCAAGATCAGCTACACGGGGCGACCCAGAGGCCAGCTGACCCGTGGAATTTATCAAGACACTCTTCAGTTTCAGATTTCCGCGAACTAGCACTGAATAGCATTTCTGATCGTGCAAAACTAGAACGCACCACGATCAGTGAGACGAGTTCTAGGGTGCTGATACCGCAAACGCATCGACGTCCACGCGCGCGTCAGTTGATGCTGTGTTCTTGCGGCCAAGAACGACGATCTTAAGTGTGTGCGCGCCAGTGCTCAGCCCGTTCTTAGAAAACACCACACGTTTATGGCGCGACGTCGCTGTGTAGAGATCCACGGTCGCAAGCTTAACGCGATCGAGATACACTTCGGCAATTCCTCGGTTGCTGGCCTGAGTCGAGATCCACGAGATCGAACTTCCGGTAAATCGAAACTGAGCGATGGATCCGCGTGTATTGGACGTCTTTACAATTCCTTCAGAAAATCCGGTACTCGCTACGCTGCGCCAGCTGCCGGTGAATCCCGCATCGACACTGTCTTGTTGGGGCAGGGTGAGCGAAAAGGGCAACCCAGACGTCCATTCTGACCGGTTTCCAGCGGCGTCTATTGCACGGGCCCTGATCTGATAGCGTCCCGGCCCCCTCGCCACTTGAATCGAACGAGTGAGCGGAGTCGGCAGTGGGATCGAAGCAAACGCAGCGCCGTTAACACTCTGCTGAACCTCATAGGAGCTGAGGTCTCCGTCGGGGTCGATTGCATTCCAACTGAGTTGGATAGGAACCCCGCTCCCTGCGAGCGAAATATTGGCGACGAGCGCGTGAACGGGCGTTGTCACGATGGGAGCTTGGCTTGTTGTCTCGGCGATTTTTCCTCCCACCAAAAAAAGATCTGTGAAGCCCAACGCGGCCAAAGGTTGGGTGGACTGGGGAGCGAGTCGTCTTTCGAGTTGAAACGAGTTGGTTCCAAAGGGGCTCCCGACAACTCGATGGTAGGTGATCGGATCACCGGCAAAACCGCGCGGAGCGAGAGGGGATTGGGACGGGTCCCAGCTCAAAAAGGGTCCTACAGGCCCTCGAAGCGCAGTTGAAAAATTTTCTGGAGTAAGTTCACCGAGACTTTGCGCATGATTGAGAAGTCCATCCACGCGCACAGTGGCATCGGTCACTCCCCACGGATGGGTGATTCGGTACGTCCCGGACGAGAGCCCCTCTCCCTGAATTTTAATCTCTGAAATCACACGACGCTCCCCAGCGATGAGTTCTCCATGAAGAAAATCTCCACGAAGGTTCATCGTGAGTGAGACTCGTATCCCTGTTGGAGTAAAAATCGCCGCACTGGCGGTCCAATAGGTAAAACCGTCCGGAAAATTTTCTGGAAAACTCACGGGCTTTTCGGGTTCCGGAAATATTCCGTGATTAGGGCAGAGCGGTTCCTGAGGGTCGAGGCAGGGTGCCATTCGGATTCCAGCGGCGTCTTGGTACCACTCCGGAAATCCATGGACCGTTGAACTGGGTCCAACACTCTGAAGCGCCGCGTGTGCGAGTGTTGGGGCGACCCCGGTCAGCAGCGCAGTCACAATAAAAAAATGTCGCGGTAAATCGCGGCGAAATTGAGTGATCACCGCTCGGTGTGATTCAATTTTCTAGCCAAAGCCGCAGAGAGCTACTCGAACTCAGTGCATTCGGGCGTCGGATGATACACGGCCGCGCCCTGCTGGTAGACGAGACTTGCTCCCAAGTGTGCTGAGTAAGTGAGTGCTCCCAGGCTGCTGAGCAAGATCAGTGCGGTGAGTAATTTCAGACGCGCGATCATCAGATCCATCACGAACGCCGCACTAAATCCGATCCCGGCGCGCCATGCCCAGTCATGATGGACTTGGGTCACGGTAGGGTCGCAAATCACGCGATTGACAACCGACTCGGCCTGTTCACCTAAGAAAATGGAAAGCCAGGCACTTGCGACACCCACTCCGAGCAAAAGTCGGGCGGATGGAAGCAAATAGGAGGGACAGGTTCGGCGGAAAACGCGGGCCCCGATCCAGAAAAGCGAGCCCAGCGTTAAGAGCGCAATTGGAAAGTGCGCCAGGAGCGGATGCCACAGCTCCCGGCGCCACATCGATGGAATCATGAATGGGATCTAGTCGAGAATTTCAACGTGCATGGGGTCCAGGCGTTTGCCTTTTCGCTGTGCAACGACTTTGACTTTGATTCCCTTGGTGAGGAGATCGAAAGTGACGGCCCGACCGGCCTGAATGAGCTGGGTGTTCTTGGTGAAGTAGTATTCGTACTTTTTTCCGTCCGCGTCTGAGATGACGTAAATTTCTTTTTCAGCGGGAACGACTTTATCGACTTTTCCTTGCACCGTGAAAGTCGAGATGGATGCGTGGGCCTGGGAGCCCGTCGTGATGGCGGTCAATCCGGTTGCGGTCAAAACCCCGACTGCTGCAAATGTTGCGGTGGCAAGTAAGCGATGAATCATATCTTTCCTCTGTGTCGTACTCTTGTGTTTGGGCTCTTTTTTTATAAAATGCTTAGGCAAAAGTGTTTCTCACTATTGGGCACCTAAATCTAGGCTCCCGAACAAAAATGTCTCTCAAAAAACGTGCTAATTTGGGCGATTCCGCCTAAGCATGGGCTTAAAATGAATCTGACCCGACGCCCCGTGAGTTTTTGTAGATTTCTATGGAATTGGACCCTGAGCGTGACTGCGTTTCGGAGACTGGCTTGGGGGGTCTTGGCTTTTGTCGTTGCGGTGATTCTTTGGGGCGCGGTGGTCCGGGCGACTGGGTCAGGAGCAGGGTGCGGGAGTCATTGGCCGCTTTGCAATGGCGAGGTGCTGCCCGGTTTGGCGCGTTTTCAAACGCTGATCGAATTTGCGCATCGTGCGAGCTCGGGACTGAGTCTCTTGGCTGTTTTTACATTGGGGCATTTTGCGTTCCGGACTTTTCAAAAAGGACATCTTTGCCGACAAGCAGCGCTTTTTTCGATGGTGGCAATCGTCGTCGAAGCTCTCATTGGCGCGGCGCTCGTCTTGTTAAGATTGGTGGAACACGATCAGTCTCTGGATCGCGCAGTGTCTATTTCATTCCATCTGGTGAACACTTCGTTT
>CAMBEX010000035.1 GCA_945865865.1 Bdellovibrio sp. ZAP7 | reverse complement strand
CGATTCCAGAATCTGAGATTCCAGCAAATCTGGTTGACTTTGATAATCCAGAAATACGCTCTCACGCGCCAAGTTGATTTCTAGCTCGGGTTCAAGGGCCCGGATCAATGTCGTCTTGCCACACTGGCGAGGACCTAAAAGCAGACAGCTCTTTGGGCTGTTTTTGAGAACGGGGCTGAGTAAGCGTGAGATCATTGATCTCAATTTACGCGGTATTTAGAGAATGTCAATTAAGGTGAAGTCTCGCCTTAAAGGCACCTTGTCGAGGATTAACTGCGTGCGGATCTTCGCTCGCGGGTGAGAGCTTTACTCTCCTTTTTGCGCACGCTAACCGACGCGCATGGCCACCACTCTGACTCAGGAAAACAAGGAGTATGTTCCAAGCGCTTGGGAAACGGTCGCCTGCCCCTTTTGTGACTCTTCTGGAACAAGGCCCCACGAAAAGTTTGGTCCAGACCACCGGTACACCTATGTACAGTGCACCTCCTGCGACCTAGTCTACGCGAATCCACGCCCAAAGTACGATGAGGAATTTATTCGCGTCGCATACGCGGTTTATGACGTCGAAAATCACCATTTCAAGAACGAGGGGGCACTTTCTTCCAGTGAGCGTGAGACCGTAGAAAACCATAAGATTGCGCTCCAGCAAATTGAGCTGCACCTGGGACGCAAAGGCAGGGTCTTGGACATCGGATGTGCATCCGGACTTTTTGTTTTGGCTGCGAAGGAGCTGGGCTGGTCGGCAGAGGGGATTGATGTCTCCAAAGAGATGACCGACCAGGTTCGGCAACATTACGGAATTCCTACCTACTGTGGCCAGTATTCTGAGTTAGATGTCACGCGCGATGGAAAGTTCGACGTGATCTACTCGAGCCATGTGATTGAACACATTCCTAACCCTAACGAGTGGGTCAGGAAATTTCGTCAGGACCTCGGTGCCGATGGGATCATTTGTCTGAATATTCCCAATCAGTTTTCTTTAGATCGTCGCTACAAGCGATTTTTAAAACGCATGGGAGTGAGGAAGGATGATTGGGCTTTGTGGCGGACTCCCGACCACCTGTACGAACCGCATCTCAAGCCCATGACGTTCTTGCTCAAGAAGCACGGCTTTCAAGTTTTAGAGTCTTTCACTTACCCTACTCACGAACAAACTGAGCCTGGATTTGTGGGTCAGATCATGCACCGCTCTCTCAAGTGGGGCGCCAAGCTTCGAATCATTGCCAAGCCGCTTGACTGACACCGTTCTGAGTAAGTTCAGCGCGGCCATAACGCGGTTGCGAAACCAAAAAGTGGGCCCGACTATTTTCTAACTCCACACGCTTGCCACTGAGGAGCGCAAACTCAATGTCGATATTTTACACCACCTGCGCGAAATCGACGCCCGAAAGCTTTACGCCGAGAGGCACTCCTCCCTTCATGAGTACATGGTGAAGGAACTGCATTACTCTGACGGCGCCGCGCATAGACGGATTCAAGCGATGCGCCTGTTGCGGGATCTCCCCGAAGCCGAAGAAAAACTCACGAGCGGCGCAATCACGTTAACCACAGCAAGTCAGCTTCAAAACTTTTTTAGGGCCGAGAAAAAGCTAGGCACCACTTACGCTTCTGCGGAGAAGCGCGAGTTACTCGCGCAGATCGAGGACAAATCCAGCCGTCAGACCGAAGGCTTGCTTGCTGCGACCTCGCCCCAAGCGGTGCCGCGAGAACGTGAGCGCGCGCTCAACGAAACCGAAATCAGCGTGACCTTTGTGGCGCCGACGCGACTTACCGAAAAACACGCGCGGGTGCGCGGGCTGCTCGCACATCGAAACGCCAGTCCGACCTACGCAGAGCTTTTTGAAATCCTTGCGGACATCGCGATTGAAAAATTGGTTCCGTCATTACGTTCGCTTCGTGCGCAGAGTACGCACGGCACGCGTAGGCATAAATCCAAGTCCGGCAGAATAAGGAAACCCAACGAAAGTTCGGCCCTCGAACCTGCCTCGGTCTCCGACCGTAAAATTGCAGCTCCCCATTCCGCGAATTCCGACACGCACAGAATCTCGCACGCAAGCCCACGCCATTCACGCTACATCCCGGCCAATCTTAAGCGCATTACCTGGAGCCGCGCCGGCGGGAGATGCGAGTACCTCGACAGACAGGGCCTACGTTGCGCCTCAAATTTCGCGCTCGAAATAGATCATAAAACCCCGATAGGCCTCGGTGGAAACGCGGTTTCAGAAAATCTCCAGCTTCTCTGCAGAAGCCATAACGCTTACAAAAACCTAGATGATTATGGGTTCATGTGGCGGCAGACGCGGAGTGGGAGTGAAAGCGGGTAAAGACGAAGTAGGTTTGAGCGCAAATTCTCGCTCGCGGGTGCGAGGGCGCGAGCTATCTCCGCGGACGGATCACGATTCCAGAAGGAGCGCTTCTGGCGAGTCCTGATTTTCTTTCATTCAGATTGATGACGTCGCCGCGGTGAATGCCACTCAAGGCATTTACGCCCAGGCGTTCAACTTTCTCAGGCTCACACAGAAGCACTGTTGAACTATCGATGACGTCGCTCACTACCCGCCTGAGTTCCTGAGAGGGTGTCGGTGCTGGGGACGACTTCGCTGCGAGCCACAAGTAAGAAAACTTAAGCCAATTTTTTTCGGAGCCGAGATTTTTAGAAAACACCTTGAAATAATGGCCCGGAATTTCAGCAGGAATCGAAAAGTGGCACCAGTCACGGCCCATCGCAAGCGGACATCGGCCGGCGTGGAGACAAGGGCCCCAGATTGCAGTCGGCGCATTTTCTATTTTTCCGGCCTCTAGAAGTTGATCGCGCAAGCGAGAGAGTTTTTGCGAAGACGAACGCGCGGCGGGGTCAATCATGAGAATTCCGCCGCCCTCGGCTCGAGTCTCAAGATGGCTGATGGCCAAAGTCGCAGGGTCGAGGCCTTGCTCATCCGAGTCGCGCCCGGTTTGCGCAGCGAACGACGCTTCGTTAATGACATGCCCAAGAAGAACCAATGAAGTCGCCTGCGAAAAGTTCGAAGCAAAACGAGTCCAAGGTGCTGTAGTCGTTACGACGCGAACTTTTCCGCGAAGCCTCGGAAAATGGCTCGCAAGCATTTCGACCAGCTGCTTGCCGTCTTCCATGATTTTTGCTTGCGTGTCGCACCAGTGAAACTCGATGGGAGGGAGTTCTTCGCTTCCGCTCAAGCGGGGGTCGAGTGCCCAAGCCAAAAAAGCAATCGATGCCGTGCCGGGTCCCGCGCCCAAATCCAAAACACGCAAAGTGCCTGTCTTGCGTCCATGATCGAGCGCAGCCTTCATGGCTCCTGGGTGAAGCTGAAAGACCGAGGCAAATTTTGCCGCCTGAAGCGGGAGAAAATAGAGGAGGTAGCCCGAACGAAATTTTGGGTGATTGAAATAGTGAGTGATCGCGCGGCCGCGTTCTTCGGTGAAAATCTCAGAGAGCTCTTCGATGCCCTTGAAGAAAAAGAGGGCGTCATCCTTCGAAAAAGGCTTATCTTTCCAGCTTTCGCGTGGGCTGTAGTTCTTTTTTACCCAGGCAGGGATGGCTTCATCCACAAGCCAGGGCCACACCATTGGAAAGGACGTTGTCGGAGTGGCCGCTTGAGTGCGACTGGGACGGAGGGGGCGGGCCTTCTTTTTTGCGGGACGCGAAGCTGTCTTTGGCACCCTCAAGGTATGCTACACTTTCAAGGAGGTGGTCAAGAATTGGCCTCGGGGAACCTACGCATGAAGCGCACTCAACAGAAATCTCAAATCTCGGTTTCGTCGTACCTGCTCAAAAAATCTTTGTGGCAGGACCGGGCTCCGCGCAGCTTTGCCTATTTTTGCTCGAGCTGCAAAAGCCCTCGAAAGCTCCCCGCTCATCCCCAGCCCCAACGCATTCACTATTTTCAAGTCGGAGTGACGACCGCTTTTTTGATGGCGCTTCTTTGGCCCTGGTTTGGGATCAAGGGCATCGTGATTTTCCTGCCTCTTTGGCTGGGTTTTGAGTCGTTTTACAGAACGCGGGTTCGGGCGGCTGCCGCCTGCGACCAGTGTGGCTTTGATCCTTACCTCTATGCGCAGGATGTGGATCTCGCGAAGCGTGAGATGCAGGCCCATTGGCGGCGCAAATTTGCTGAAAAAGGAATTCCGTACCCCGGCGACCCGGTGGTGGCCCCCACGCCCCCCACGACCGACGAAGCCCCTGCAGAAGGGGATTCGCAGATTTCTCAGGAGGGCTCTTCAATGAATTCAGAGGCTTCTCCGCCGACCCCCTAAGAAGGCCGTCAAAGTCCGAATCCTTTCTTGACAGTCCTTTGGGTCCGAAGCTATTCGTTGCGGCATGTCAGTAAACAAGGTGATCTTGATTGGAAGGCTCGGGCAAAACCCCGAAGTTCGCTACACGCCGTCAGGCGCTGCAGTAACAAATTTCAGTGTCGCGACCAATGAGGCTTGGACGGATAAATCCGGCCAGAAGCAGGAGCGCACGGAATGGCACAAAGTCGTGGTTTGGGGAAAGCTCGCTGAGCTTTGCTCCCAGTACCTCGCCAAAGGCCGCCAGGTGTTCGTGGAAGGTCGTCTTCAGACCCGCCAATGGCAGGACAAAGATAACCAGACCAAGTACACCACTGAAGTTCAGGCGACGACCGTTCAGTTCCTGGGTGCAGGAGCTGGAGCAGGCGCTGGCCAGTCTCGCGATGCGGGAATGGATAACCAGGCCGGCGGTGGATACATGCCTAACCCAGGCCCAAGCTTTGGCCAAAATGGGGGCATCACTCCAGCAGGCGCAAGCCAGGCCGAACCTACTTTCACTGAAGACGATATTCCGTTTTGATTTCTAATTCTTCCTTCATGCGAACTCTGATCGTTGTTCCGACCTACAATGAGATCGAGAACATCCGCCCTTTAATCGAGGCCGTCCTCAGTGTGACGCCCTCGCAGGTGGAAGTTCTTGTCGTGGACGACGGTTCTCCGGATGGAACAGGCAAGCTGGTCGATACGCTGGCTCAAGCGAGTCCTCGGGTTCACGTACTCCATCGCTCGAAGAAAATGGGATTGGGCACTGCCTATGTGGCAGGCTTTTCTTGGGGAATGGAGCAGGGATTTGAGGCGTTCATTGAGATGGACGCCGACTTTTCGCATGACCCCAAGTACCTTCCGCGAATGTTGGAGTTGCTGGCCGACCACGACGTGGTCATGGGCTCGCGCTACGTCAGGGGTGGCGGAACGGTCAATTGGGGGCTGGGACGCAAGATCTTAAGCCGCGGTGGCAGTCTCTATGCGCGGATGATCCTGGGCGCCTCGATCCGGGACTTTACCGGAGGTTTTAACGGCTGGAAGCGGCCGGTTCTTGAAGCGGTCAACCTCGGGACCCTGCGTTCGGACGGCTATTCGTTTCAGATTGAGCTCAAATACCGCGCCCATCTGCAAAAGGTTCGTTGGATCGAGTTTCCGATCGTATTTGAAGACCGCAAGGTCGGAAAATCCAAGATGAACCGTAGGATTGTTCTCGAGGCGCTGGGTCGCGTTTGGGGCTTTCGAATCAACGCGATGAAAGCGCAGGGCGGGGCCCTGAAGCGGCTGGCTGCCCCGTGCTGTGGCGGCGGCTGCGGAAAATCTCAAACAAAATCGAGCCAGTAACTCGCGTCCTTTCTTGACCCGGGTGCGCTCCCTTCTTAAACTCCTGTCATGCTCAAGTTGCGGTGGACGCTTTCGATAGCCGTTTTGTTCGGGTGCCTTGCGCACGCGGCTCCCACTGCGATCTTGGTGGACAAGAAAACCAATACCCTTCAGCTCACCGAATATCGGGGCGGAGAGTACCGGGTTCTTAAAACTTTTCACACGACGCTTGGAAAAGTCACGGGCGACAAAGAAGAAGAAGGCGATCTAAAAACTCCCGAAGGAATTTACACCTTCAAGTCGCTCCTGAGACCACCCACTCTCAAACCCAAGTTTGGCGTCATGGCGTTCTATCTCAATTATCCGAACACCTTTGACGAAATGGCCGGACGCACGGGCTTTGATATCATGCTCCACGCGACGGATGAGCCCGCGCGCCTCAAACAAAACTACGACAGCGAAGGCTGCGTGGTCTTGCGCAATGAAGAGCTCGCTTCGATCGCGTCTGAAGTACGTCTGGGGCTTACGCCCATTTTGATTTTTTCAGAACTGAGCGACAAGTATTTGAAGCCCGGCCAAGACGCAGCTCTCGTTAAATTTTTTGAAAGCTGGATCCAGGCTTGGGAAAGTAAATCGGTGGATCGTTACATTGACCACTATCACGCGGATTTTTCGGCCCAGGGAAAAGACAAGGCGGGATGGAAGCGATATAAAACAGGTTTGAATTCGCGCTACGACACGATTCATGTGGGGCCGCAAGATATTCAGTATTATCAACACCCCAAGTATTCGATGGTTACGTTCACGCAGAATTATTATTCAAAACTTAAAAACGGCAAGACTGGCCATCGCTCGCGTGGAACCAAAATCCTTTACGTCGCCGAGGAGGCGGGAAAGCCAAAAATCATCGCGGAAACCTACACCACTTTGATGTGGTAATGGGACCCAAATGAAATCAGTGATGACATCCGCTATGAGCACAGTTTCAACAGCAGAAAACCCAGATCTTTTTGTGGATACGTTAATCGTCGGCGCCGGATTGATCGGCAGCGCCGTGGCGATGCATCTGGCGCTCAAGGGCGTGAAAAATGTTCGAGTGGTGGATTTTGATCTCGAGGGTTCTCTGAGCAGTTCTGAACTCAACGCGGGCGGCGTGCGGGCCACTTGGTATCAGCCCGTGAACATCGCGATGTCGAAACTTTCGATCGAATACTTCGCAAAGGTGGCCGACGATGTAGGTTACCGCGCGTGCGGTTACCTGTGGCTCAAAACTCCTGAGACAATGCCGTTTGCGCTGAAAGCACGTGAGCGGCAGATTGAAATGGGTTGGCCTGTTGAGGCGTGGGATGTGGCGGAGCTCAAGCGGCGCGTTCCGTTCATTGACAAGACCGATGACCTTGCGGGCGCGATCTTTGCGCCGCGTGATGGGCTCGTTAATCCCAACCTTTTAAAAAACCATTACCGCACGAGGGCGCGCGAGCTCGGTGTGGTTTTTGTGGATCGGACTCTCGTGGAGTCTGCGTCGCACGGAGCAGACGGTGTGAGAGTGATCGCGCGGCAGCTTCACAGTCCCGCTTTTCACGAGGCAAAGCTTGCGGTGTTGAGCGGACAAGCGTCGCACGAAGGGTTGCCCTGGACTCGCACCGAATATCAGGCCAAACGAGTGATCAACTGTGCCGGGCCTTGGGCTCCCAAGGTGGCGGAGATTTTGGGTTATGCGTGTCCGTCGAAACCCGTACGGCGGCAGGTTTGTATTTTTGATTGTCGCGATGTGGATCTGACGCCCTTTGGAATGATCGTCGATTCGTCGGGTGTTTATTTTCATCCCGAGGCAACCAATGGCTTGGCGGGATTTGCCACTGCGGGAGAGCCTGAGGGAATTAATTACGAGTACGATGGCGAAAACTTTTTTATGGAGCAGATCTGGCCGTCTCTCTACGAGCGCTCCAGTAAGTTTGAGAGACTCAAGCATTTGACGGGTTGGGCGGGACTTTACGAGGTTTCTCCGGATGAGTCCGCGATTATCGGAAAAGTGGAATCCGGCGATGTCGGAAAGAGTGGGCGTGTTTTTGAGGCGCATTCTTTTTCGGGTCACGGTGCCATGCACAGTTACGCAACGGGGCTTTTGATGGCCGAACTTATGGTGGATGGGCGCTATTCGACTGTGGATGCGTCGATTTTGAGCGCGAGTCGTTTTGAGCGCGGCGAGTCTGTACGCGAAAGCTTGGTGATTTAGTGAGTTTGGCATCATCCGTTTCCGTGCAAGAATTTTCGCGAGAAAAGTTCAAAAAGACCTGGAAAGTTTTGGAGCAGGCCCAAGCTGAGGGTGCAGCCCCGGGCTTTGTTGCTGGCCTTTGGGATGCGCGTGATCCCGACCGGTTTCAAATTTTGGCGCAGGGAAGTCGTCGAGTGACGCCTTCGGAGCAGGGCATTTCGCTCGACACTGTTTTTGACCTGGCGTCCGTTACAAAGGTTTTTGGAACCGCAGCACTTGCTGCTCGGCTCGTCGAGCGTGGCTGGATTACTTGGGAGACTCCGGTAAGCGCGTTGCTGCCGCAGTTTTCACACGGTGAAATCAAGATCAAGCACTTGCTGTCGCACACGGCAGGATTTGCGGCGTGGGCGCCGTTTTGGGAGCAAATACGCGAAAAGTTTTCGGGCCAGGATCTCTTACGTGTCGCGATTGCGGATCGGCAACGGATGATGCGTGAGCTTGTCCTGGCAAGTGTGCCTGAGGTCGCTGTTGAGACACGCGCGCTCTATTCGGATCTTTCGTTTTTGATTTTGGGTTTTGCTCTTGAAGAGGCAACCGGTTTGCCACTGGATGTCGCCGTCAAGCGATGGGTCTGGGCGCCGATGGGAATCGAAGGCGCTTTTTATCGCAGAACTTTTGGCACTCTTGAGACTCTTCAAGACGTCGCGGCCACGGAGCTGAGTGAGTGGCGCGGGGGTGTTTTGCAGGGTCAGGTTCATGACGAAAACTGCTGGACCATGGGCGGATATGGCGGACACGCAGGTGCCTTTGGACGCGCTGAAGATGTTCTGCGGTTTGCGCGCGCTTTGTGTTTGGGTTTTTTTTCGCCGCAGACTTTGCGCGCGATGTGGACGCGCGTAAGTCGTCCCTCGGGCTGCGAGAGAACTTTGGGATGGGATACGCCATCGAGTGAGGGTTCTTCGGTAGGACGGCTTTTTTCGCAGGCATCCGTCGGACATTTAGGGTTTACCGGCACCTCACTCTGGATCGAGCCCGAAAAAGGAATCGCGGCGGTGCTGCTTTCGAATCGCGTTCACCCTTCACGTGAAAACATCGCGATCAGGACCGTACGACCCCTTTTTCACACGGCCTTGCGAGAAGATTTGGGTCACTAGTTTTTTGGCTCACTGAGGGGCTTCGCCCGGCTTGACCTCTATGGCGCTTTGAGGTCAAATTTCCTTCATGAAACCGCATGCACCGCACAGCTTAGATTCTCTCAAAACTGTTCATATTGTCGGTGTTTGCGGCACACTCATGGGCGCGTTCGCGGCATTTCTTAAACGGTATGGAGTTCAGGTCAGCGGGAGCGATCAAAACGTTTATCCTCCCATGAGCACGGTTTTGGAAAATGCCGGTGTTCGGCTCATGAATGGCTACAGCGCCGAAAATTTGACGATGGATGGGGTGCGTCCGGATCTTGTGGTCATTGGAAACGTGATCCGTTCGGACAATCCTGAAGCGCGCGCGGCCATCGACGGTGGGTATGCCTACACATCATTGCCGCAAGCGATGGAGCAATTGATGCTCTCGCGAACGCGAAATCTTGTCGTAGCAGGCACTCATGGAAAGACGACGACCTCGAGCATGCTGGCGCACGTCTTGGTCGCATGCGGAAAAGATCCCAACTATTTTATCGGAGGTGTCCCGCACGATCTGCCGCACAGTTTTCATGTGTCGAGCGTGAGCGAGGGTCGCACTTTTGTTCTCGAAGGCGATGAGTATGACACCGCATTTTGGGACAAGGTTCCGAAGTTCAATCACTACCTCCCCGACGACGTGATCTTTACGTCGATGGAGTTTGATCACGCGGATATTTACGCCGATTTTTCTGCCGTTCAGCGTGCGTTTGACGGATTGATGGAACGAGTGCGTCCGGGCGGGCGATTGATCGCTTGTTACGAATATCCTGAAATCATTCCGATGGCCGAGGCCCTCTCAAAAACAGGGCGTGCAGAAGTGGTCTCTTATGCGCTGGCGGAAAGCGTCGGCGCTGCGCAGGCGCGGTTTACGGTCGGAAATATTGAGAGTTCCGTGATCGGAGATGAGACTTTTACGGCAGCTGAAATTTACGAGTACGGAAAAAAGGTGGATCGGATTTCGCTCAGACTTTCGGGGCACCACAATGCGCTCAACGCGCTTTCAGTTTGGATTGAGGCGCACTCGCTCGGTTTGAATCCTGACTCCGTGCGCTCGGCACTTTCGAGTTTTCGCGGAGTGAAGCGTCGGCAGGAGGTTTGTGGTGAAGTGAGAGGTGTGCTGGTCATGGATGATTTTGCGCACCATCCGACAGCCGTTCGTGAGACCCTTCGCGGATTGAAACAGCGTTATCCGAAACGTAGAATTGTCGCGATTTTTGAACCCAGGAGTGCGACGTCTCGCAGAAAGTTTTTTCAAACGGACTACGCTCGAGCGTTTCAAGAAGGCGATGCGACGTTTATCGCCGCTCCCTACGATCAGACTCGGATTGCGGATGCTGATCAGTTTTCGAGCCAGCAACTGGTATCCGATGTCGCGCGGATGGGGCGTCCCGCGTTTTTGATGGCGGATGTGGAGTCGGGAGTCACCCAGGTCGCACAGTTTGCCCAAGAGGGTGATTTGGTTGCGGTTTTATCTAATGGCGGTTTTGGCGGATTTACGTCGAAGCTCCTCAACGCCTTGAAATCATAGTTTAATAAGGGGTTTATTAAGTCCTCTCGAGTTTTTGCCCTGGAACTCCGATGAGTAAGTGAAGGGGAACGTGTCTGCATGGCGGACGTGCTTAGAAAATTTGGACGCTATTTTCTGCTCGACCAATTGGCTCAGGGCGGAATGGCGGATATTTTTCGTGCAAGGCTCGCCGCTCAAGACGGTGCGGGGCGCCTTCTTGCGATCAAGCGGATTCAAACCACCCACGGAAATAATAAAGAGTTTTTGGCGATGTTTAGGACCGAAACCAAGGTCATGATGGGATTCAATCACTCTAACGTCATCCAGCTTTATGACTTTGGCGAAGAGCAGGGGCAGCCCTTCATCGCGATGGAACTCGTGGATGGAAAGACGCTTCGGCAATTTATCTCGCGGTATTCTGAGCAGGGTCTAAAATTTCCAGTGGATCTCGCCTGCTATGTCGCCATGAATTCGGCGGCGGGCCTTCACTATGCGCATGTATTTAAAGACAAGCTCTCCGGTAATCCGTTGGACATTGTTCACCGAGACGTCAGCCCGCAGAACATCCTGATCTCTTTTGATGGCAGCGTAAAAGTCATCGACTTTGGCATCGCCAAGGCGAGCACTGGCGCCGAAGCAACCCGCGCTGGCGTGATCAAGGGCAAGCCAAGCTACCTTTCCCCCGAACAGATCAGCGGCGAATCTTTGGACGGTCAGTGCGATGTTTTTGCCTTGGGTGTCGTGCTTTGGGAGATGCTCGCGGGTCGCAAGCTTTTTGCGGCCGATAACGATATCGCGGTGCTGAAATTAATTGAGAGCTGTCAAAGCTATGTAAAACCGCCTTCGAACCTTAATCGCGATGTTCCCAAGGAGCTGGACTACATCGTTCTCAAGGCGTTAGCGAAGGACCGAAGGCAACGCTATGCTACGGCCGAAGACCTTCAGCGCGCGCTCTCGCGATTTATTGCCAGTCATAATGCGGAATTGAGCTCGAGTGATCTGGCGCAAGCCGCGAAGGAGCTTTTCAAGAACGAAATCGTTGAAGATCGCAAGGAGCTGCAAAGGCTGGTTTCACGGGCAGAGCAGCTTCTGCTTTTGGATTACGACATCAATCATGAGTCAGATCGAAAGGTCGCACCAGAACTTGGTACTGGATCCACGGGATCCCGAAACTTTGAAGCGACCGCCGTGGGGTTAAATAATATTCAGGTCGATATCACCCCGGAGTTGCGAAAAAAAGTTCAGCGTCAGCGGCCGGGGAGTCCGGTGGGATCTCAACAGGCTGGGCCGGAGCCCAAGGGGCCCCCTGTTCAACAGAGGTATCAGCCGTCCGGGAGACCGGGTGCGCGTTCAAATTCTTCGCAGTCCGAGGGGCGCAGACCCTGGGTCGCGGCGGCGGCTGCGGCGGCGGCATTTTTCTACTTTTATGGGGGTGATCTTGGAATCATGGGATCCCGTGACCCGTCGAAATCGCAGCGCGCTCCCACATCCGTCAAGAAGGTCGAAGAGCTGCTTCCGAAAGCGGCTCAGTCCATCGCGCAACAGGCCAGTCTCGTATTGAACTTTACGCCGTCCGGAGGGAGTGCGGTTGTTCTAGTGAATGGTAAGCCAGTCGATGGAGGAAGCGGAGTCGTCGTGATTCCGGCAGACGGAGTCTTGAAGTTTCCAGTCGCAGTCGAGTCGGCGTTAGAGTTTTCAGTCGAAGCCCCTGGATTTGCGCCGCTCAGACGTGAGCTTGCGGTGAGCGCGGATCGACTTGGTGCGGGCAAGGAAATTCGGGAGGACGTGCAGCTGGAACCACTTCGGTTTGGCCTTCTGAGTGCGACGACCACTTCGAATGCAGTGATGATCATCGCAGTAGAGGGTTCCAACTGGGTCTACAAGTCTTCACTCCAAGGGAAATTCGAGAACATCAAGGTTCCGTCCGGAACCTATGACATCGAGTTCAAGAGTGAGTTGTTGGGCTTGTCGGCGACCGTTTTGGGTGTGAGCGTGCCTGCGGCCGGAGCGGGCGATTCTGTGCGCTTGCCTGAAGTTCGCCTTAGATAAGGCTTATTTTTCGTATTTGTATCCCACACCGTAAATCGAAATGATGTGCTTGGTGAGGAGCGGAATTTTTCTCCTCAGTGCGCGAATGTGTACGTCGATGGTGCGGTCGTTGGTATCCGAGTGATCATTTTTCCAGACATCCCTCAGAATTTGGTCGCGAGATATGACGGTTCCAGCCTTGGCGGCGAGACATCTCAGGATATCGAACTCGGTGAGTGTGAGCTGCGCGTTTTTACCGCCGAAGGAAACTTCGCGGGTGGATGGATCAATCCTCAGATCGCCCACTTGCAGCGGCTGAATGACGCTCTCCGCGCTTTTGCGGAGGCGAGTGCGAACGCGCGCGACGAGTTCTTTGTAGTCAAATGGTTTTGGAATGTAGTCATCCGCTCCGGCCGTCAATCCGTGAGTGATGTCGCTCACGGTGTTTTTTGCGGAAAGAAAAATGATCGGGATGCGCTTGGTTTTTTCGTCTTTCTTAAGCAGGCTGCAGGCGTCATAGCCGCTTAGTATCGGCAGCATGATGTCGAGCAGGATCAGGTCGGGCGATTTGTTGCGGGCGTAGTCGATTCCGATGACGCCGTTTTCGGCCGAGATGATCTCGAATTCTTTTCCGAGCATCGACTCGAGAAATTTTCGGGTGTCTGCGTTGTCTTCGATAATCAGGATACGAGGTTTTTCCATGATTCCGGATCCAGTTTGAGGGTTTGGCACAGTTCAATGGCCGCCTGACGAACGGCCTCGATCTGAGTTCGACCCTCGTCCAATTGCCGCGGCAGTTCCGCGTCTTGAAGGAGGGCGAAGTACATTTTTTTCAGCGAAGTCTCACGTGCGAGAAATTCTTCGTTTTGCTTTTTGACGGCTTCTAAAATCGCGGGATTTCGGTTCTTTTCCTTGCCAATCAGGCTCTTGATCTCGCCCTCGAGTTTGGCGAGAGCAGCCTGTAGTTCCTGAACACGTTTTGCGGCGTCACCAATGGCGCTTTTGTCTTCTTCGGTCATGCGCCGCCTTTCAAGATGCCTTCTTTTTGGAGAATGGGAGGAAGCGTGTCTTCAACCGCTTTGCGAGTCGCCTCGAGCGAGTCATAACCCGGAAGCTGCGCTGATGGAGCATCCTTGCGGACCTTCATGAGTTCGGTCAGTTGAAACTCAAGGCAGTGAATGGATTTTTTGAGATCTGAGTTGGTTTTGCGCAAAGTCTTGAGTTCGGCGTCCTGGGCATTGTTGGCCTTGCCTTCGAGCTCCTTCTTTTTTTTATCGAAGTGCTGGATCCGCTCTTTGATCCATGTCTCGAAGGCCAGCATTTTTACGAAGGTTGACCCGCTGAGCTTGATCGTCTCGTCGAGAGTTGCTGCGTGACCGACGCCGGGAAGTGGACTGACTACGAGGAGCTCGTCTTGATCGGGTGCGTCGGGATCGGTGCCAGGCGGTTTGATGAAACCAGAAATGATCTCACGCAGGAGTTCGGCGTTAGGTTGAACGACAGAAGTCAGGTCGACAACGAGGTTTTTCTTTTCCTTGAGAAGACGGGTGATGCCGGTCTTGAGGACGGCTGCTTCTTGGGGAGACATCGTTTCGGTGACCGAAAGGATTGAAAACTTCTCTTTCGCGTCCAATTTGATCTTCATTCTGTAAAGAAAGTCTAACATACTTGTCTTTCTTTCAAAGCGTCTTTAGCATCTTAGGAAATGACCATTCAGTCGGGACGCGGACACCAACAAGATGGGGCTAAGACTGGCGCAAGGGCCGGTCCGGCGGGCGCTGCCAAAGCTCAGAAAATTGACGAGCAGATCTTGGCCGTCGCGCAGCTCAAGCAGGCCGTTGAGGCCGAGCCGCCAGGGATTTTCGTCAATTTTTTGAAACAGATCGCTCCCGTGTTTCGTGTTTCAGAGACCAGCAATCAGTTGTTGAAAGCGTTTACTAGTCCTGACGTGAAGTCGGAAAAACTTGCCCAGGCGCTTAAGGGCAATGCGTATTACGAGCACAATTTTGTCCGAATCATCGCGGCTATGACCAAGCGCGAACAGCTTCCGAGTGTGGAGGCTGCGGTCCCACTTTTGGGAATTCAAAATTCAAGAAATCACATCTTGGCGCTCCAGCTTTTGCGCTCGATCAGTGGGCAGCACCCCGAATGGGGAACGGATGGAAAGCTCAAGATTAAGCCCGCGGATTTTTTGAAGTACTCGATCAAGACCGAAGACGCGCTCGCGGAAAACAAACTGGGCTACGCCGACAGCGCTTTTGCGGGGGGGTTTGTTTTTGATATCCTCGCCCAATTGGCCGAGCATCGCGCCGAGGACAAAAAGAAGGCCGCCGCTTACATAGACTCTGTGTACACGATGGGACTGAAGGCCGGAAAAATCGGGATCGAGATGTCCAAGCAGGTTACGGATTTTGGTTTCAAACGCTTTGTGTTTGCCGCTTGCCTGGTGCGTGAGATCGGCAAGGCGATCATGGGGATTTTGGATCCGGAGTACATCAAGTTTGTCGAAGACTGTGACAAAAAGACTGTCGGACGTGTCGTGCGCGATTTTGCCGAGAAAAAAAGATTTGGAATCAACCACTACGTGCTGGGCGCGGCGGCTCTGGGTGAGTTCGAACTGTTCAGGCAGGTGTCGCGGGCGATTTTATTTCAGAACGCGCCCGCGCTTTTGAAAACCGAAAACAAGCACCTCTTTCAATTGGCGGCTGTCGTGCGACTAGCTGGCAATATGGCGCCGACGATTAAAAAGGTCGAACGCTCGGATGATCCGATTATTGCGACGTGGAATAGCGTTGAAATTCGAGATCTGCGGTTGAGTAATGATTCGATCGTGAATGCGGTCGGTAAGTTGTTGCAG
The DNA here is from genome assembly GCA_945865865.1 of Bdellovibrio sp. ZAP7. Lineage (GTDB taxonomy): Bacteria > Bdellovibrionota > UBA1018 > UBA1018 > UBA1018 > CAMBEX01. The sequence goes on along the minus strand of CAMBEX010000035.1, from coordinate 488 downwards.
GCACCGCCGCCGCCGGCGTGAAGCGACTCAGGCCGCGCGTTTGAAGCTTGCTGCCACAAATTCTTCTGAAATTTCTTGTTCGACATCGCCCCAGGTCGGGTGGGCCTGGACAAATATTTTTACGAGCTGTTCGTCAAATTGGCGTCCCGCAAAGAGTTGAAGTTCTTTGTATGCAGTTTCGGCGCTGAGTCCCTTGCGGTAGGGACGCGTGGTAGTCATCGCGTCAAACGTGTCGGCGACCAGGATGATTCGCGCGGTGAGTGGAATTCGATCACCTGCAAGTCCGTAAGGGTAACCGCATCCGTCGATGCGTTCATGATGGTAGAGGACACCCGGAATGGTCCCTTTGAAGAACGGCACGGTCGTTAGGGGCTGCAAAACTTCGACGCTCTTGATGGGGTGTTCGCGAATGACTGCCATTTGCTCGTCATCCAATTTTCCGGGATGAAGAAGGATGCGATCTGGGATCGCCAGTTTTCCGAGATCAT
>CAMBEX010000034.1 GCA_945865865.1 Bdellovibrio sp. ZAP7 | reverse complement strand
CGGAATCAACGGAGCTTACTCAGTGGCGGCGCCCCTCAAAGCCTATGAGTCTAACGCTAACATTTATGCTTCGAACTATTTTTCGGGCGCAACTCCTGCCTCCTTATCGACACGCCAGGGATACACTCCACAGAGTGCCTATGAGTTTTTGTGTTTAGATAACGCCACTGAAGTAAAGGCCAGAATTCGCGTTCGCGTTCGAGAGTGGAACACCGAAGCCGGGCTCAGCGGATATTTGAATGGAAGCACTTTAGACGCAGGCGCGGACGCAGCAGCTGATGCCGCCGGCGTAGAGTCGGGTGACACCAGTTACCCTGAAAACGATTATTTAGACTGGAATGATTTTGGCGTGTTCTTTCCAAAAATTCATCACAATTGAGCTTTTAGCAACTGGCAGATGATCGCTAGGATGTGCCTAACGCTTGCGCGAGGTCTGCAATCAGATCTTCGGTGTCCTCAAGTCCAATAGACAGTCGAACGACCTTTTCATGGATGGATGATTCGCGTTTTTCGCTTTCACTCAAATCGCACCCATAAAGTGGAAGCACGGGCGTTGCCAGTGACTCAGTCGCTCCTAAGCTTACGGTAAAAGAAAAAAGTTTTAGCCTCGAGACAAACTCCTCGGCACTCTGATTTTTAAGTTCGATCGCGAGCATCCCACCCATTTCGTTAAGCTGCGTGCGAGCGAGCAGGTGGCCCGGATCTTTTTCAAGCCCAGGATAAAAGACTTGCGACACACCCACGTGCGATTCCAAAAATCGCGCGACCCGCTCAGCGCTTTTGCTTTGCGCGGTGTATCTGAGTGGATAAGTTTTGAGCCCGCGCATGATTAAAAAAGCGGCGTGTGGGTCGAGCGTGGCGCCTAGTAAAATTGCGGTCTCCCGAATCTTATCGATCAAAACCTTTGATCCCAGGACCGCCCCCGCGGTTACGTCGCCATGTCCCGACGCATATTTAGTGAGACTGTGTAAAATCAGATCGACCTGGGTCTCTCGCAGCTGGTGAACGCCGGTAAAGGTTCCATCCAAAAGTGTCATTGCGTTGATTTTCTGAGCGAGGGCAGTAAGGCGCCCCACATCAGCAACGCGACAGACAGGATTAGTGATGCCTTCAAAAAAGATCAGGCGCTTACCACCATTGGGCAGTGGAGACTGGAGCGCCGCTTCGCATTCATCAAGTCGGGAAATAGAAAAAAATCGGTGCCGGATCCCAAATCGCGAAAGCAGTGTTCTAGCGATCGTGCGTGAAGGCTGGTAAGACTCACGAAATAAAATCAGCTCATCACCCGGGCTCAAGAGCGCAATCAGCGTTGCTGAAATCGCCGCCATTCCGGAACCGAGCGCCAACGTGTCCTCACTTCCTTGAAGTTTGGAGAGAAGGAGTTCGAGCTCGCGCACCGTGGGGTTTGAGATGCGAGAATAAAGAAAGACCTCTTCGCCGGACTCGCGCGCCTTTGCCAGCCGCTCATTCCACCCTTGCAGTGAATCCACGGAAAATTTGGCAGCCTGAAAAATCGGCGAGACTGAGGGAAGATTCCAGTCTTGGAGTTTTACGCGTGGGGGATGATTGACCCAGGTCGATTCTTTTCCATTTTCTGACATAGCTCTTGGCTAGCACGACGACTCCACTAGCAAAAGAGGTCAATACCGCGGCCCGGACAGGGTATTTTTAGTCTTTTTTTGGGTTTTTGTGAGAGACAGAGCCTGTCATGAAAAAGCTCCTTCGCGGCATCGTGGACTTTCGAAAAAATGTCCGCCCGGCATGCAAAGACACCTTTGCCAAGCTCGCGCTCGGTCAAAGGCCCGACACGCTATTTATTGCCTGTTCGGACAGTCGCGTGGTTCCCAATCTTTTTGCATCGTCGGACCCGGGGGATCTTTTTGTTATTAGAAATGTAGGAAATCTCATCCCGCCCTGTGGCGAGGGGGGGCTTTCGGGGAGCGATGAATCTGAAGCTGCGGCCATTGAATTTGCGTTATTAAATTTGCCCGTTGCTCAGATCGTGGTTTGTGGTCACTCGGAGTGTAGCGCGATGGATATGCTGTCGCGAGGGCGCACACTGGTCACGGCCCCCAATTTGAGAAGCTGGCTTCGCCATGGTGAGATCAGCCTCGAGCAGCTGGAGGCAGGGGCGCAGATGGGCTCCCAACTCGCGCGACACAATTTGCTTTCTCAACTCAATGTGCTTGCTCAAATAGAGCATCTCAAGACTTACCCCGTAGTCCGTGATCGGATGGAGGCTGGCACCCTCCAGCTTCATGGTTGGTGGTTCGACATCAAAGAGGCGGACGTTTACGAATTTGAGCCGGGGCAGGGGCGATTTCAGCTGATTGATGACGCTTACGCGCGCGTGCTTCTTGAGCGACTTTCCGAGACCCACTGAAGTGGATGGAAGAAAAATTTCAAGCCGGACGTTTTGGCTGATCGCGGGTCTGCTGACTCTTTTTGGCGCACTGATTACGGTTCAGTCTCGCGGCCAATATTGCCTGCCGATTTTTTCTGGTGCCGGGTCAGATGCCCTCTCAAGTCTTGATCCGTATATCGTCCGTGAGGGCAGGCCTGATTTTTTTAAATATGGGCCGATTTGGGCTTTGGTTCTTATTCCGTTGAGCTGGCTACCGCCATTGATCGCGCCCTGGTTTTGGTACGTGCTGAACGCCGTTGCTTTTTGGCAGGGGTGCCAGATTTACCAACGACATCACTTCGGTGAGCGAAAGTTTGCGGTCATGGATTGGGTGCTGCTGACGCCCTTGTTTCTTACCAATGGGTTTTACGGACAAATCAACGGTGTTTTGTGGTGGATGATCGCAGTGGCACTCACCTCGCGGTCAAGTTGGACCGCGGCGTTGGCACTTAGTGCTGCAGCATGGATGAAATTATTTCCGGCAGTTTTGGGCGTCTTGTTTTTCAAGAATTGGAAGTGGGACCACCAGCGCGGGAGCTGGGCGCTTGGCATCTTTTTAGGAATTTTGGCTGGAATCGTTTTACCCGCCTTGTGGTGGAGTCCTGAAATATTTGTCAGCTGGTGGAATGTGGTCAACCGTGACTTCGGCATGCCTCATCACAAGCTGGGGTTGCTGTCTTTATTGATGGACTCAGGAATCTCCCAGGCGCCGGCCCTTTGGTTTCAAAAAATATCGGCCGTTCTCTATTTCGGGGCCCTGATTGCCATTTTTTTTCGGAGCGAGAGAAAATTAGATCAAACGGTTCCAGTGACCGAGGCCTTATTTATTGTCGGGTTTTTGATTTTTTCACACATGACCGAACCGCCTACGCTTGCGCTCCTGGCGCCCGCCATCTTGGTCATCCGGGGGTTTGGTTTGAGTGAACGGAAGCTGAGAGGGGTCGATGGCGCTCTGCTGGTTTTGCTCGTTATTTTGCCGTCGGATCTGATTCCGGTGAGTTTTAAAAACGCTCTCGGAGGACAATACGCCATCAAGACGTACGCACTGCTCTTTTCGGCCGGGATTTTGGGGTTTGCTTTATGGCGGACTCGACAGGGTTCGGCTCCTTCGCTGGCTCGCCTCTAGCTCGCAAGCTGCGTAGCCTCCCCTCTCTCGCGCATCAAAACATCGTGTTTTGATGCCCCTCGTCCGATGCTCTTTGAGGTCGCATCGTTCGCGGGTTGCTCGATCGCTTCGAACCCTGAACCCAGACCCTGCAAAGCAAAAAGGGCCAGCCGAAGCTGACCCTTTTTTTGCTTTATGGCGGACTCGACAGGGTTCGAACCTGTGACCTCCACATCCGTAGTGTGGCGCTCTAATCCAACTGAGCTACGAGTCCATTTGCCAATAAATGAGAGGGCTTTGGGATACACGAAAGGTTGGCTCGGTGCAAGAACCCATTGGGGTGCAAATTCATCGAGCCAGGCCTCGCCAAAGCAAACGCCCTGTGGTGTAATCGAGATCTCTTATGGCGCGTGGTAAAGTATACAATTTCAAACGCTTAGCAGTTTTTTTTGGGCTGCTTGGGGCGGCCGGCCCATTGGGCTGCGCCCTCATTGAAGGCGAAAGCACGGACACCTGTGTAGCCGCGTTTACCAGCGAATCAAATGTTCAAGACGTAGCCTTAAATTCAAATGCCTTATTTGGAAGTGAGCTGGCGCAGTCTTTCGTAGCGACCATCACGGCACAGGTCACCACCGTTTCAGTCAAGCTTACTCAGAATGGGACGCTTGGAAGTAATGATTTAATCACGCTCAGCCTTCAAGGTGACTCGAGTGGAAACCCGAGCGGGACAGACTTGGCCAGTTCGGAAGTTTTAGTTCGAACGATGGGAAGCACTGCTCGCTTGGTGACTTTTACGTTGGGCAGTGCTGTGAGTCTCACGCAGGGGACGACCTATTGGATTAGGCTGAGCCCAAGTTATGGAACATCCGCGGCTAACCACGTGAAGTGGTCGGCACAAGATGGTTCAGATTCGGGATTTTCAACGTACGATGACGGAGTCCTCAAGCAGTCCACGACCGGTGGGGGCTGGGGCTCTGGAGATTTTGGAACCAAAAGGGATGCGATCTTTCGTGTGGGTTGCTGATTTCAAGAGGCTCATGATCGCCGCGGTTGCCGCAACGGCGGTGCTGGCAGGGTGCGCGGAGCAGCCTGAAAGCGCGCTTGTGACTTCTTGCGATGCGGGCACCGCAGCCATTGGAATCATGGACGGGCTCGTGTCCCGACTCTGTGGATGCGCCGAGGTTTCAAGTAATTGGGTGAGTGCCTCAGATGGAATCACGTGCACGGTCGCTCAAAACTCAGTCGTCGTTTTTAATTACCTGGGATTCAACGACCATCAGATGATTTCGAAGTCAGGAAGCCCTCAGACTTTTGTTGCGAGTCCGCCGAGCTTTCCACGCTTAGAGGCTCCCGTACGCGTTCATGCGGTCGTTCTGGAGGAGCTCGGCACCTATCAGTTCACCGACAGTTTTGATTCGGCCACCTCCGGCCAAATTATCGTTCAATAAGTGTAGGCAATATTTTCCGCATTTTCAGCCTGAGTCCCTCGGCAAATCTTTCCCGTTAAATTGCAATCCATCCCTCCGATAAGTCTCATAGAAGGTTTCAAACAATACCTGTCACCACCAGGAGGAATCACGATGGGCACCGCAAACAATAATTCAATCAAAGCAAATGAACTGAATGAAAACCGCGAAGTCGAAGTGCTCTATCAACGCATGGGCAGTCGCTGGTACGCGTTTTCAGCGCAGGGTGACGAAGTGTTTTACAGTGCTGTGCCCGAAGAGGTGATCAGCGAGTCGAATTCCGGTAACAACGGAAACCAGGGCGCAAACCAAGTTTAGTTTCATGTCAGACCAGTCCAACCACAACTTCAAGCGTCGGCCTGGCTCGGGTTTCCCGAGTCGGGCCGAGCTCGATTTGCTGATTGAGAAAGTTCGCTCTCAGGCCGAAGCGAATCCCGAAAAAACTGCCACGCTTTTGTCATTATGGCTCAAGCGTCCCGCGCAGAAGTCTACAGACGCCCCTTCAAAAGCTTCGCACTCCGAAGTCTCTCAACAACCTCTCCGAAAGAAAAAAGCAGTCTAAATCCTTTAGGTATTTGCCGATGCCTGGTCGCGTACAGGAGTCACGCTTGGCGCAATGGTTCGTAGTCTGCAGCGCTATTGCACTGCAGACTGAACCGGAAGAATTTTTAATTAGAGATAAAATAGAGTGACGTCGCCCGTGTCCTTGTGTGCGTGTTCGGAGTAGGACTTCAGGAAGCTCACAAACTTTTGATAGGCTTCGTACGACTTGAGCGAGGTGTCGACCGCGCAACCGTAGCGGTGATATTTTTTTCCGTTTTCGATACTTGGTCGTGAATTTTGAATCTTCACGTTGATGGGAATGTAAGTGTCCTGACTGAAGTAAAGGCGAAGAGTCATTTCCTTGAGCTGATTGGGCCAAGGGTTTTTGGAGTCAAAGGGAACTTGGAATGCGCAGCCGTCTTCGCTGATGTCAGCAATTTCAAGTTGGCGCATCTCAGGGTGCCCGGTCGTACCTTCGGTCACGCAGTAAACTCCCAGGAGGTGTTTGAAGAAAATGCGTTCCGTTTTACGCCGCTTCTCGTCCATGCGCTGTGTGCGCGCCTGGTTGAAGTCGACGACCGTCGTTGTAGCGGCGACCTGGTCGCTGCCATTTCCGTTTCCTGCAGTCCTGATTCCATGGGGCATATCTTTACTTCCTTCCAAAGAGCGTATCGGAAGCAAAAGGGAGGCCCTGAATGAGGATTTTTTGCCGAGTGAACAAAAAAAGTGTCAGTCGCCTGACACGGCGACCTACAGGGGATCTGTAGGAGCGACCTGCGCGATTTCGGAAATCGAATCCAACATAGCCAAAAAACTGACGAAGGCCTTGTGATTCTGGGACTTAAGATCGCGAAACACCGCGCCGGCGCGTCGCAGCCCAGTATGGCTCTCTAGACGCACGACCTCGACGGTCAGGGGCAAAAACAGGGATTGATTGAGGTAGAGGCAGATCTCCAGAGATTCGCCCTGGCTTACTGGAAAGTCGGCCAAATCTTCGCCCGCTGTGTCGAGATCAAAGCCCATTCCATGCTCGCTTAAATCGTGCACGGCCAGACGATGGGGGCCCTTGCGTGGAATGGTGACGAAAAGCGAAAATGTCTCGACGATGGGGCGCCTGGTCGAGCGGCGACGTTCTGGAGTTTTGGTCATTGTCCCTCTCTTTGAGGCATTCCGCTTGGTGCGGTCGGAAGACTCTCTGCCTTTTCAATTTTTATTTTGAGCTGTGCAAGCGAGGTTTCGGTGCTCGATGCAGACTCGCCCAGTTGGACGTCAAACGACTCGGCGTCAACGGCTCCGGCAAAATAGTTGTGTTGATAGGCGTGAAGCTTTGCCGCGGAGTTGCCGACTTCCTGAACGAGTTTGTAGAGAGTTCCGTAGAAATATTCGTTCTTGGCGATTGAGTCCGTCCAACGGCCAAAGCTCTCGGTCATTTGACTGTTCAGCGCTGTCCATTGGTCATGAAACGAATGCCACTGTGACTGCTGTTGTTTAGTGGTTCGGCGTGCCTTTCCACGAATCCTGGTAAACGTCGTATTCGACGAATTGATTTGTGCTTCCAGGGTTGTGGCAAACTGCTTGAGTTCCTTCATTTCCTCTTCTGCTTTGACTCGAAGCTTTCCGTGAAATTCCTTGAGGCGAGTCGTATAGCTCTCGTCCTTTGGCCCACCGAGGAAGTAGCTTTTTTTGGTCGCCACTTTTCTTCCTGCGGGAATCGAGGCGGCCATCTCAAGGAGGGTTGCCTGTGCCAAGTCGAGGAGGGTCTGCACTTCGACAAGTTGTTTGTCGGAGTTGACTGCGTAAACATCGTATTCTCCACGAGCCAACGGTCGACCGTCAGAAAATTGCACGCGGTCAAAATGTGCGAGGTTCTTGCTGACCTGTCCTGTCATGACCTGAGAGAAATCAATATGGTTCAGGAGCGTTCCGCTCAATCCGAGCACATGGAGTTCTAACTCAGTTCCGTCCGGAAGATTGGTGGCAGCATGAAAAGTAGGAATCAACAAATCGGTTTGAACGAGCGCCACGGCGACACGTGGCCCAAGAGCCAGGGGAGCGGAGGCTGCTGCCTTGAGAGAGTCAAAATCCTCCTCACTGACTCCTGCGATCGAAGGAATCGGCGAAATCCACTTGCTCAAGAAGGGTGCGAACTTCGAAAGTTTGAGCACGTGTGGACGCAGCGTCTCTCCGCTGGCTTCGCTCACGGCGCGCATAAACGGGCTTTCGCTTATAGGCTTAAGAAATCCACCCCAATAGGCTCCGATTACTGCAATGAAAATCAGAGCCGCCACCATGAGGCCCTTTCGGCTGGCAGTCTTCGCAGGCGGTGAGGCCTGCTCATAGGTACGGATGGCGGTTTGCTCCTCTTCTTCAATGGAGGTGGCAGGATCGGGTTGGATCGCGACCGGTTCAATTTTTACAAGAACCGGAGGTTCGGGCGAGCGCTCGAGGGGTATTTCTAGGGAGATTTCACCACCCGCAAGTGTGGGAGGCGGAGGTGGGGAGTGATTTGCCAGTCCCGAAAGCATGGGAGCGAACTCCGTCAACTCGGTCATGGATTTCCAGTCGGCCATTCCTTCGCACCAGATAAAGTTTGAAGTCGTGACCTCATGGCCTCGGATCTTAGTCTCAATCTCATCGAGCGAAAAAGGGCCCTCATGATGATCGGCGAGGTAGACAAACCATTTTTTTTCGTTGAATCCGTCCATGGGATGCTCTTCTTGGGGTGCTCTCTTTGGCGTTTTCTTGTCTGAAGCGTCGCTCTGTGGGTAAAGTTAAATTCAAAGGAAAGTCTAAGTGGAATCATGAATCAAAGCAAATGGTGCATCGTCGGAATTGCGGATCATCAGGGCGTGATGAATGTGGGTGGCCGCATCGGATCGGCTGACGGTCCAGCAGCGTTTCGAAAAATTTTCTATCGCTTGAAGGGCAGTGTGCCGGTCATCAAAAATCTGGCCGACGATCGAGATGTTTCGGGGCTTTCGACGGACGTTGAAAAAAACCACCGTCAAGCCGCTGACGTAATCTCAGCAGCGCACGGAAAATACCGGCGCACCGTTGTGGTGGGCGGCGGTCACGATCACGGCTTCTCGCACCTGCTTGGAATTCAGGAGTCGATGAAAAAAAAGACGCGTCTGGGTTGTATCAATATTGATGCGCACCTGGATTGCCGTAAGCCTTCTCCACAAATCACGAGCGGTTCGCCTTTTTATTTGGCGCTCGAAAAAAAGGTCATCGACCCAGCGCGGCTGATTGAGTTTGGTATCCAGTCGCATTGCAATGGTCCAGAGCTCTGGGAGTACGTCGAAAAGAAAAAGATCCCGGTCGTTCCATTCAGTAGGCTGCGGTCGGGTAAGGCTGTCGCTGCTTTTTCGGCGGCACTTAAGAAGCTTCGCAAACATTGCGATGCGGTGGTCGTGAGTTTGGATCTGGATGCGGTCTTAGAAGCGAGCGCGCCTGGCGTCTCGGCGCCTCAAGCCGAGGGCTTTTTTCCGGATGAAATCATGCAAATGATGGAAATTGCCGGAGCCGACAGGAAAGTGGTTTCGCTTGGAATTTTTGAACTCAATCCCTTGCATGATATCGGAGAAAGAACTGCGAGGCTCGCAGCTACGGCGGCTTATCATTTTATTGAGGCGGGTTATTGAGTCCGGTTATTGAGTCGGAAATCGGGCGAGCTTAAATTAACTTGCGTCGCGAAGCGATTGCATCTGCTGAGCCTGTTTGAGCAGACTCTGAGATGTCTGGGAGATATGCGCGTCCATACCGCCAGTCGCGGTAAAAACCTGTTCGAAGCTGTGAAAAGCAATGTCCGCATCTGTGGCGATGGGCTCGAGTTCTCTCTCGAAATCCTGAATGGACTGTTCGCAAAGCTCGGAAAGTCGCTTTAACTGTTTGATGTGCTCATGAAGCTCTTCGGCCATTCCGGAAACGTGGCGTGAACCCTGTCCCATGGCCGCGGCAGATACAACGAGATTGAGGGCTGTCACTTCTGCCTGAAGCGCGGTGAGTTGAAGTTGGGATAGGTTTGTCGATGTACTCCGCGCGCTCTTGATTCCACCATGGATTCGGTTGCGTACTTGAGTCACAGCCTGGCGAGACTGCGCGGTGGCCTGTGTGATCAAGTGAGCCTCTCGGATCAAGTTGCGGATACTGCCCCCGAGCTCCAAAAGAGCGGTCTTGGCTCCAGCAATCCAGGCCTCAATAGCGGGGCGAATTTTTTTTCTAGAAGCCAGTTCACGCGCGTACCAGCTGATGGCGCCCACGGCCAAAAAGAAAAGTACAGCGAGGAAGTCACTGGCCAAACGTGAATGAGCGCCAAAAAATCCACGGTAATCCGTGCGAATCTGGATTCGAACTCCGCTTTGCGCTTCTGTCTGTATGTTTTTACGATACTCAAAAACACCGTCGCCTGAACTCAGCCTGTAGGTCTCACCGTCAACCTTGTCGCGAACAATTTTGAGGACGCGCGGCTCAACCCCTTGGGTGAGGTGCCTGATCGCCCAGCCGAGGGGATCTGCGACGTTTTTTTGGCGACCTGAAAGCGTGAGAGCTTCAGTTTGTGATGCGATCTGCCGTGCGAGTTGAAGTGAGTAGGAAGTCTGATGCGAGCGCGCGCGAAATCGATCAGCGCCGTAGACGCAAAGTGTCGTCACTGCGGCGATGACAGCGGGCACATAAAGAGATTTACGCCAATCCATTGGGCTCTTCATCCTACGAACTCTTCGGCGGCATTTCGCAAACCCTCAACCTAATTTTTTGGGCTTTTTTCACTAGGTAAAAGTTGCCCGCCTCAGTAGTTTTGATTTTATGGACTACATTCTAGCCATTGACCAAGGAACCACGGGAACGAACGCGCTTTTGATGGACCGCAACCTCAACAGCATTGCCGAGGCGAACGTGGATTTTGAGCAGCACTTTCCAAAGCCCGGCTGGGTTGAACATGACCTCAATGAGATTTGGGCGACTGTAGTTCAGACGGTCCGTGAAGTGACTAAGCACGCAGATGTGAGAAAAATTGCGGCCATTGGAATCACCAATCAACGAGAGACGCTTTGTTTTTGGGATCGCAAGTCGGGCGAGCCGCTTGGGCGTGCGATTGTTTGGCAGGACCGGCGAACCTCATCCCAGTGCGAGGAGCTTCGCGCAAAAGGATTAGAACCGTTTTTTCAAGAGAGCACAGGCCTGCTGCTAGATCCGTATTTTTCAGGCACGAAGGCGGCATGGGCGTTGGCCAACTGGGATGACCTAAAAACGGCGCATAAGGCGGGAAGGCTTGCCGCCGGTACGGTCGATAGTTATCTGATTGCACGCCTTTCCGGCGCGGCTGTTCATGCGACTGAACCCAGTAATGCCTCACGGACTTTGTGCTTTCATTTGACCAAGCACCGCTTTGAGTCTGAGCTCTGTAGCGCGCTCGGAGTTCCAAAGGACATTTGGCCTGAGGTCATGCCATCCGTGGGCACGTTTGCACTTACAAAAAATTTCCCGGGGCTTCCGGACGGAATTCCGGTGACCGGAGTGTTAGGAGACCAGCAGGCCGCACTCATGGGACAGGCTTGCACCCAAGAAGGAATGGCTAAGTGTACTTACGGCACGGGCGCGTTCATGTTGATGAACACCGGGAGGAAGCCCGTTAAGAGCCGCCACCGCCTGCTGACCACGATTGCATGGTCTCTTGGAGAGGATCAATTTACTTACGCGCTCGAAGGGAGCGCATTTATCGCTGGAGCCGCCATACAATGGGCGCGTGATGGAATGAAATGGATTCGCGACTCCTCGGAAATCGAGACCCTTGCAGGATCCGTGGACTCTACCGAGGGAGTGACGTTTGTTCCCGCACTCACCGGAATGGGCGCGCCTTATTGGGATGCCAACGCTACCGGCCTTTTTACCGGAATGACCCGCGGAACTACGCAAGCGCATATGGCACGCGCGATTCTCGAGGGTGTCGCGTTTCAGAATTTCGATATTCTGACTGCCATGCAGAAGGACCTGGGAAAACCCATGACTTCTCTCAACGTGGATGGTGGAGCTTCGGCCAATAATCTTTTGATGCAGTTTCAGGCGGATCTCTTGGGTGTGGAGTTGAGGCGACCCAAGTTCACCGAGACCACAAGTCTGGGCGCCGTTTTCGCTGCGGGACTGGGAGCGGGACTTTGGACTGATCTTTCTGAAATTGAAAAAACCTGGAAAGAAGATCGTACCTTTCATCCTAAGATTTCGGGAGCTGACCGTGACCAGCATCTCAAGCGCTGGCAGAACGCCGTAGGGCGCGCACTCTGGAAAGGCTAAAGAAGTTTTTCCGGAAGTTCGCCGACTTTACGAATCGGGATGAGTCGAATTCCGCTCATGCGTTTGCCGCTCGATTTCTCAGCTAACTTGTCTGCGACACTCTGAGGAATGACGGCTGTTTTGAAGCCAAGCTTTCTGGCTTCTTCGATCCTCAGATCCGGTTGAGAAACACGGCGCACCTCGCCCGTGAGTCCCACTTCACCGATAAAAATCCAGTCACTCGGAATCTCACGGCCCAGTGCGGATGACCAGATGGCGGCCGCCGCAGCAAGATCACAGGCGGGCTCCGAGAGGCGCAGTCCGCCGGCTACATTGAAAAACAGGTCCTGTTGGGCAAGCGACACGCGCATATGGCGCTCGAGAATTGCGGCGATCAAGGAAACGCGAGTGGAGTCCATTCCTACCGACGTGCGGCGGGGCATGGAAAGGGGGCTCGGTGACACGAGCGCTTGAAGTTCGACCAGCAACGGTCGTGAACCCTCAAGAGAACTCCCGACTGCGGTTCCGGTAACGGGCTCCTTGCGATCGCTCAAAAAAAGCGAGGACGGATTGCTCACTTCACGAAGGCCGTCGCCCTCCATTTCAAAAACTCCAAGCTCGCGAGAGCTTCCGAAACGGTTTTTAACAGTTCTGAGGAGTCGGTAACTCTGGCCGCCGTCGCCCTCGAAGTACAAGACAGTATCGACCATGTGTTCGACGGTCTTGGGGCCTGCGATGTTTCCTTCTTTCGTCACATGCCCCACGAGAAAAACAGCAGTGCGTTCGTTTTTAGCAAGGCCCATGAGCTTAGCGGCAATCTCCCTAACCTGGCTCACGCTTCCGGGAGCGGATTCGAGAGACTCGCTCGTAAAAGTTTGGAGTGAATCAAAAATCGTTATCTGAGGTTTGTGTTCCTGAATGGTCGAGAGCGCTCTCTCAAGAGAGGTTTCGGCGAGGACGATAATTTCTTTTCCGCTCACTCCCAGTCGGTGCGCGCGTCCGCGGATTTGATCGGTGGATTCTTCGCCGGTTACGTAAAGGATCTTGAGCTCCGGATGCGAAGTGCGAAGACCCTGAGCCATCTGCAAGAGGAGAGTGCTTTTTCCGATGCCTGGGTCTCCGCCCAAGAGCGTAAAACTATCAGGAACGAGCCCGCCGCCCAAGACACGATCGAGCTCGGCAATTCCGGTACTGAGGCGATGAAGGTGCCTGGGCCCTTGCGCGCTGGAGTTTTTTTCTGAGGTTGAGTCGGAGAGTTCGAGAGATACCCAGTTTGATGAGGGCGCAAAAGATTGCGCTGCCCTTGCTGACGGAGCGCTTCGTTCAGAAGGATGTTCTTCGACCAAGCAGTTCCAAGCTTCGCAGTTCGGACAGCGGCCAAGCCAGCGGGGTGTGGCATGGGCGCACTCTTGGCATACGTACTGGGTCTTGATTTTCATTTATCTAGGATTTAGCGGAATTGCCCATAAATGGCGAGGTTTTTGGTTCGTGCTACAATTCAAAATCATGACCCCCAAGGACGATGACAGTTGGAAAAGATACCGCGAAAGAGAAGATGAGCGCGACTCCGAGTCAGTAGCTCCGAGTTCGCCGGCGGCAGCCAAGGCATCGGAGGGCGGCACTGAGAAGCTCATAGAACTACTCAAGCAGGTGGAGCCTATGATTGAGCAGGTCCATATGCTTTATAATCAGTTTCTTGCGGGAGTCGAAAAGCGACCGCCCATTGAGCGGCGCAAACAGCTGGATCAATTGATGGAGACGATTCAGGCAATGTTCAAGCCCACGCCCGCGGCACAGTTTCGTGCCAATACCGTCCGCACTCGGTATCAGAGTTACCGGGACCGATGGGATAAGACGATAAAAGATCTTGAAGACGGAAAAATCAAGAAGGGTCCGGGCGCAGCCGGCCGCTGACAAATAGTCAGCTCAGGAGTTTTTTAAGTCCCGCTTCGTCAAGTACCTCAACTCCAAGTTCTCGCGCCTTGTCGAGTTTGCTTCCAGCTTCTTCGCCGGCCACGACAAAATCTGTTTTTTTAGAAACACTGGAGGACACCTTTCCTCCCTGCTCTTCAATGAGTCGCGTGGCATCGGAGCGAGAAAGTGTTGGAAAAGTTCCGGTGAGAACCAGAGTCTTTCCGGCTAGTACACCCTTGCCTGAACCACGCTTTGGAGACTGAGGTTCCAGAAATTTCAGTACCGCATTGAGTGTCGCGCGATTAGCCTTGTCTGCGAAATAGTGATGAATGCTTTTGGCCATTTCAGGGCCGATTTCATGGATTTGCGTGAGCTCATCTTCTGTGGAGCTTAGAATAGGCTCGAGCGACCCAAAGTGATTGGCAAGGAGTTTTGCGGTCTGCTCTCCGACGTGTCTGATACCCAGCGCAAAAATCAGGCGGTAAAGCTCTGGGGATCGCGCGCGGTCAATGGCCTCCGCCATCTTGACGCTCGATTTTTCAGCAAATCCCTCGAGGCTCTGAAAGTCGCTGCTCTTGAGACTGAAAATATCGGCAAAGCCTTTGACCCTTCCCTCATCTACTAATTGTTCGACGATCCTTTCGCCCATTCCTTCAATATTGAGAGCGTCTTTCATCACGAAGTGGCGGATCGCCTCCTTGAGTTGAGCAACACAGTTGCGGCTCACGCAACGAACCGCGGCTTCACCCTCTTTTCGTTCCACCTTGGATCCGCACACCGGACAGTGGTCTGGGAGTTTGAATTTTTTTTCCTTGCCGGTGCGAGCATCGGTAATGACCTGGACGACCTCCGGGATCACGTCTCCCGCACGCTGAATTAAAACACGGTCCCCGATGCGAATATCTTTTCGATCGATTTCGTCTTGATTGTGAAGCGTGGCTCTCCGCACAGTCGCGCCTCCCAGCCTGACGGGAGTGACGATCGCGACTGGAGTGAGTGATCCAGTGCGACCCACTTGAACGATGATGTCTTCGATCTGTGTGGACTCTTGGCGAGGTGGATACTTGAAGGCAAGCATTCCGCGGGGGGATCTGGCGACAAAACCGGCCTGATCAATTTCAGTAAGCGAGTTGAGCTTGACGACGACTCCGTCAATTTCAAAAGGCAACGTGTCACGAATGGCCTCAATTTCACGGTAAAACTCTAGGACCTCTTGTGCGCCCTGGCAGACTCGGCGCCATTTTCCGACGCGAAACCCCCATTTTTCGAGTGTGTCTTGAAACTCTGACATGGCCTTGAAGCTTGCGCCTTCAACGGCGCCCATTCCGTAAAAAAAACCCGTCAGTGGCCGGTTTGCCGTAACCGCAGAGTCCAACTGTCTCAGCGATCCGGCGGCGGCGTTTCTAGGGTTGGCAAAAAGTTTGAGTCCTTTTTTTGCCTGATCCTCATTGAGCTTTTCGAAGCTTGCGATCGGAAGAATCACCTCACCCCGGATCTCAACGAGTGCAGGCGGATTTTTGCCTTGAAGTTTGAGCGGAATAGATCGGATGGTTTTTACGTTTTGAGTGACGTCCTCGCCGATTTCTCCGTCTCCGCGCGTAGCCGCTGAAAAAAGATCGCCATCGCGATAGGTCAGGTTGATTGAGAGTCCGTCAAATTTAAGTTCCACGAAATAGGAGATCGCGCGCGTCTCGGGTAGGTCAAGAAAGCGATGGGCTCTGGCGTCGAACTCGAGAAACTCGGATTCGTTCAGCGCATTGGCCAGCGAGAGCATGGGGCGCCCGTGGCGTAATTTCTGAAAAGAATCCAGCGCTTTTCCAGACACGCGTACAGTGGGTGAGTCGGCCCTGAGAAGATCAGGAAACTGCTTTTCTAGGCTTTGAAGCTCGCGAAAGAGCGTATCGTACTGAGAGTCGGATATTTCCGGCTCGTCGAGCACATAGTAGCGAAAGTCGTGATGATGAAGCTTTTCAATCAGAGTGCCCATGCGCGGCTTCGCCTGGGCACGCGTCAGCTCGGATGATTTTCCGGAAGTCATGGATGAGTTTATGTCTCCGAATCTCCGTTCGCGCAACTCTGTGCGCGGACGTTTAGAAGTAAAAAACGAGTTCTGGGGCCACGGTGATTGCCCGATGCGTGAGCGTAGAGCTATTGGAATAATCCAAGCCGTGGCCAACAAACTGAACTCCCGCGCGAACGCTCATCTTGGGCTTCAGGCGGTAATAGGTTCCGAGATAGAACTCCACATCGGTAGCGCCCGTGGTGGCGACGTTTGTCGCGCCGGTCTCAGTGCCATTGCGG
>CAMBEX010000033.1 GCA_945865865.1 Bdellovibrio sp. ZAP7 | reverse complement strand
TCCTGAGCGGCGTTTCTGAAATTGAAAAAGCGGACCGAGCTCGGGCGCAGTTGGTGCGCAGTCTTGAGGAGGTGCGCGGGAGATTTTCAGAAATTCCAAATCTTTCCAAGGAGCTATCGGAAAAGATGAAAGTAGTTTCTGAACTTGCCACTCAGCTCAAGCTGGGGGCTGTGAATTCGTCGATTGTGGCGAGCGGCATGAATGCTGGCGGTAAGGAGTCTTCACTGCTGGCGCTTGCAGAGGATCTCGTACGCCTGTCAGAGCAGGGAAATCAGGTGGTGCGAGAGATTCCTTCGAGCATTGAAGGGGGCGCGCAACGGTCCAAACTTTTGGCGGGCGAGCTCGACGGAGTTTTAGGAAGGATCACCTCAGAGCTCAACGGAATTGCGCTCGAGTCTTCTACGGGGCCAGTTTCAGTGATGATCGAAAAAGGGGGGCACACCCTTTCGGGAGTTCGCGAGTCGCTCGAGGATTTTGGCCGTGAAAATCAGCAACGGGCAACTGATCTTGAGCGTGAAATCGGAGCGCTTCCGGTAAATTCGGGTGTGTCAGATGCGACCCAGCCAGAGACTTCTGGAGCCGATGCTGACAGTTTGATCAAGCTCATGTCTCAGTCGTTACTCCTCGCCCGTGCTGTGGGAAGTCTGAACGACCTGCTGGGACGAAATGGCCTCAAGGAGGATCCCGAGGAACTTGAGATGCCAGAGCTTTCGGCTGAGCCCCACCTCGTCGAAGGGGTTTGAGGCGATATTGACGGAAAGATGACATAAGCGTAAAATTTAGGAAAAGCCGCTGTGTGAATAGGGCTTTTAGTTTTGGAGAGTTTTGAGGAATCTTAGAGAAACGATGTTTTGCCGATGTTTTGGCAATGACGGAGAGCCGAAAGGCCTAGGAACCATATGCCCCGAAAAACGAAAGACGAAAATATTTCGTTGGCCAAAGAAGAACGCACCTCGATTAAACAACCGGCCAGCAAGAAAACAATTTTAGTGATCGACGATGAGCCCTCGCATCGCGAAATGTTGCGAGAAGCCCTTGATGATCGCTACCATGTCCTCGACGGTGGAGGCGGCGAAGAAGGGGTGAACCTGGCATTAAGCCAAGCTCCGGATCTCGTTCTCCTGGATATGCACATGCCTGAGCGCAACGGAATTTCAGTGTGCGCGCAGTTGAGGCAAAACGAGGCGACCCGCCATATTCCGGTGATCATGGTGACCGGCTTTGACAGCCAGAACTCTAGAACAGCGTGTTTTCAGATGGGCGCCGATGATTACATCAGCAAACCCTACTCAGTAGATGAACTTCGTGCGCGAGTGGAGTCCAAAATTCGCCGAGTCTCCGAACGGGGTACGCAGGTTGGAAAATTCAGTCAGTGCGGAAATCTAGTTCTCAATCGAGCCAAGATGGAAGCGAAGGTCAACGGCGGTGTGATTCCGCTGAGCGCGCTCGAATTCAATTTGCTCGCCTATTTCGTGGACAATAAAGAACAGATTTTGACTCGCGAACGCATCCTCGATGCCATCTGGCACAATGCGGTCGTAACGCCAAGAACCGTCGACACCCATATTTCGTTTTTGCGTAAGAAGCTCGAACCCTGTGACTACATGATCTCGACGCTCTACGGTGCGGGCTATATTTTAAAGTCCAAGGTCGAAGGCGCGCAATAAAAGGGGCGTCTTAAGCGGGGCCCTTAGTTACTATCTTCACCGTCGTCTTCGTCAGTTTCAAAAACGAGCTGCGCGCGAATTTCACCGCCTGGATTTTGCGCAGTGTGGATGTTGACGTAGGTTTCTCCGCGGATCATCGCGTTGATCGCGTCAGCAAAGGAGTTGACGCCCACCTCAGGGCGCAACTGCACGCTTGCTGCCGAAATCTCACGTTCCAGCGGGCTGACAAAGGGTCCTGGAATATTAAAAATAATGGGCCCGTTTACGCCAGCCGCCCCCTGATGGATGTGCATGGCGGCAATGGGTGAAGAAAGTCCTGAGAAGGTGAGCCGCACGCGAAGCTCGGTGCCGTCTTCTTCAGGTTCCACATCCGCAGTGCCAGACGCGTTCGTTACCACTGGCGGAATTTCTTGGTCGCCACTCAGAATTCCTTCAAAGTCTCCTTCGATGACCGCCACGCTTCCGACCATGTTGGGATGGATCGAGCAGAAATAAGGAAAAGTTCCGAGTGAGGTAAACAGCCTCGTAAAACTAGTGCCCGTGTTCATGAGTCCCGAATCAAAAACAGGGGGGACCCCCGTTGAAGTTACGGTGTGAGGGAGTGCGTCGTTGTTGGTCCAGGTCACGCGGCTTCCGTCGAGGATGACGAGCGGGTTTTGGCCATAAGCATTCGTCGAAAGTGTTGCGGCCCCGGAGGGAATGCTGACCGAGATATTTCCAAAGACAGGAATACCCAGTGTGCCGGGTAATTCTTGTGACGCAGGTCCATTGCTTTCGCTGCAGCCCGTGATTCCAGAAATACTGCCAATTGAAAGAGCGAGCGCGCAAAACGCAACGCGTGAGTGTGTCGCGTGTCGCTGAGGTTTTGGACCCTTCATGAGTAAACTCCTCCCGAGTGATTTTCCGGTTCCTGATTTTCTTGTGGATCTTTGCAAGTTGGCGACCCCAACACAGGCGGCAGTTTGCGATGGGTTGTTTGATCACTGGCTTGGAAGCTGCATTGCCATGCAGCTGGATTACTCACCACTCGTGTTGTGCTCTGCGCGGTTGGAGTGATGTGGGGTTTCCAAACGCTCAAGAACGGTGAAAGGAAAAATTAAAATGAAGCAGTGGCTAAAGAAATCGATTTTAGGAATGGGCCTTTTGGCCCTCAGCGCAAACGGCGCGCTGGCAGCACTCAGCGCTGTCGGACCGCTCAATCCCGATAACGGCTTTCCGCAGTGGTACGAGGACGCAAACGGAACGCGCCTGCAGCTGTGTTTGGATACGGCGGGATTCTGTTTACCGCTTGACGGCGTGAATCCTGGCAACCCCATTGAGTTTCCGGGCAACTTTCCTGTCGAATCATTTTATTGGACCGGTGAAAACGTAGCCACCGTCGACGGTGGTGGAGACGTGCTCATGGTCCTTGCGCTTGAGGCCGCATTTGTAAATGAGGTTCCTGTGGATGGCGATCGCGTAGTTTTCGCGCGTATTCGTCTTCGCGGACAGGGCCTCTTAAGCGGACACTATCGGATTACCTATCCTTACGGTGTACAGGAATTTGACGTGGTGGCTGGCCCTGGACGTGTGATCAACTTCACGGACGACGTCGGAATAGACACTCCCGAAGTCTTTACGACCGCATTGGCGGGCCAGATCGGTCCGTTCTTGATGTGGGATCCCGCTGTCGCCCCTGCCGCTCCAGCTGGACATCTGGGTGATCCAGCGATTGATCACTCCATCATTGGAAGTCCGCTAGGAACCAACTTTCTCAAGATTGAACGCCTCGAGGGCGGGGTCTTTGTTCAAGTGGGTTTCAACGATCAGTTTGCGATTTCCGGAAAGATCTCCCAGGCCGCTGTCTCGGCAAATCCTCGGAGTGGCAATGTCGCTCCAGGATCTACTGTGACACTGACCGCGTCGGATCCTGCTTCGGATATCTTTTTTACGACCGATGGTTCTGACCCCAAGACGAGTGCGACGGCAGTCCAGTTTGTGGCTCCGATTGTTTTGGCTCCTGGAACTACAGTGCTCAAGTTTTTTGCCACCGACGGAGTCAACGAGACTGACGTGGTGACGGAAACTTACACGGCAGACGACGTGGCTCCGACGGTGACGGCGCCGACGCAGGCATTTCAATCGCCAGGCGCACTGGCGGGTGGAGGAATTCCGACCGTGATCAGTTGGACCGGAGCAGATAACGTGGGAGTTGCCAGTTACGAACTGCAGCAGAGCGTAAACAGCGCTCCTTTTGCCGCAGTCGCACTGCCTACCCCTACGTCGACCTCCGTGACGCTCAATCTCGCGTTCGGTAGTACGCAGCAGTTTCAGGTGCGCGCTGCCGATGCCGCTGGAAATGTGAGTACGTTTGCTCTGGGTGGAACTTTCACCGTGGTCAAGCGTGAGAACACGAGTCCTGCGATTCGTTTCAGCCCAAGCTGGAGGACGTTTTCGTCCGCCGGCGCTTCGGGTGGAAGCATCAAAGCCTCGAGCGTCACTGGCGCAACTGCACGGTATACATTTACCGGTAGCAGTATCGCTTGGGTTGCCACCAAGCGGGCCAACCGCGGTATCGCGCAGGTCTTTGTTGACGGCGTGATGGTCGCAACCGTGGACCTGTTCTCGGCTGCCACGCAGTCTCAGCAAATCGTGTTCGCACAGGGCGGTCTCGCTCCTGGGCAGCACACGCTGAGAATCCGCGTGACCGGCACACACAGCGCGGGAAGCACGAGCAATCGTGTTGACCTCGATGCGGTGGTGAGAGCATCTCCGTAATCTAGCGGTACAAAACAGTAAGTAGTCAGCCGCGGGGAGCCATCAAGCTCTCCGCGGTTTTTTTTTACCTTCCCAGGCGAAGTGGTGTTCGCTGTATAGGAACGCGCGCCACCCAGGAAGGGTGGCCCCAGGGATTGGGTGGGTCGTGTTCATAATAAGTTTTGCTTAAAGAAGTATGGGTAAAATGAGCACCCGTCGTCGCAGTTGACGGATCAACTCGACTGCGAAGATAGGGAAAAGAGTGCGCGACTAAAAATAATAATGAACCATCAACCACAGGCGATCGCGAAACTCTTCTGACGCAGCGAGATTTTGTCGGGTTTCCCACGAGCCGGTGAATTCAAAGTGTGGGCGCGGAAAAAACTGAAGGCCCAGCCCAAAGGTCATTGTTCGGCCGGTGGGGTCCTTGAAATTGAGCTTCGAAAATTCCTGTGTTCCAAAGAAGTGCAGACCCTTTACGACTTCAAAGCCCAGCTTCTGGTAGTCCACAAAGCCCCATTGTGCGTCCGTAAAACTTGCACCGAAGTTGCGCTGGACATCGAGTTCGGCCAACCAATACAGGTGCTCCGTGAACGCAAGGGTGGCCCACGGGCCTATGAGATGACGATTGGCCAGGTCATTGGTGCCATAGAGATAGCTCCCGCCCACTCTCATCTTTTCGCTGAAAAACATGTTTCCTGACGCAGTAAACCCTTTTTCGCGCTGGAGTTCTTCATCGTCTGGCCGGCCTAAAACCCCCGTGGCAGAAAAACTGTATTTTTCACCCAGCCAACCCAACTCCAAATTGTAAGTCTCGGTGCCTTGGTCCATCGCAAGTCCCTGTTTGATGGAGATGGCGTGTTCAGCCGTATTGATTCCGTAGTTTTTGCTGAATTTTCCAGCGCGAACGGAGATCTCATCAGCGGGACGAAGCAAGAGGTAGTGGCGGCGGCTGATCCAGAGATCCTGGCCCTCAAAAAGCTCCGAGTCGAGTTTTCCGAAGGTGCCTACGACGGAAAGTTTTTCCCGCATCGTGATCGCCGCTTCAAGGTCGGCCTGCATGAGAAACGTGTTTTGAATATTTGCTCCGGATGAAGATTCAGAACGGAGGGTGAGAGATCTGACATCGCCGCCCAGGTTGAGCCACTCGGGGGGCTGAAAAAGTCCGTAGGCAAAGCGACTTTCGCCTTCTTCGCCCCAGGTGCTCAAAACCTCACGAGAGAGCTCGCGGCCGTACTCACTTAAAAGACCACCGCCGCTGGGACTGACGTGGCAGGTGACGCAGTTATTGTAACCGTGTCGAACCAGCTCAGGGAAGGCCCAGGCGGCGGTAGGTATAAAACCATTAAACAACGCTAAGGTAAAAAATCTACTGCACCACCATCGGAGACTCTGTGTTGACATTGATTTTTACCTCGTCGGCAACCGTGATTCCGGCAAAGCTCGGAAGTGAGATCGCATAATCGCTGATCTTCAATCCAAACTCCGCGTTCACTATCATATGGCCGCCTGCGCGAGCAATCTTGGCGCGTCCGTTGACATTGCGTGTTGTGCCGTGAAGCGTGAGCGGGGCTTCAAACGCGATGTTCTCAAGTGTGAAGTCCCCGTCAGGAAGCGACTGCGGCAGCGCAATATTCTTGAGGTCGAGTTCCGCCACTGGAAACTTGCCCGTTTCGAGATATTTTTCCTTCATGTGGCGATCGCGCATTGCGATGCCCGTCTCGAGCGCATCCAGTGAGAATTGTATTTTTCCGGAGAGTTTGGGGTTCTGTTTAGAATTCTCTACCGCAAAGCTTCCTTTGGGTGCCGGTCCTTTTCCGTTGATTTTCAGAGCGCTCGGACGTCCGACGGCGAGAAAGGTCACGTCGCCCTTTCCTTGATCCAGGCTCACCATCATCTTGGAGTTCTTGGGCACTGCGGCTTGTGCAGTCAAGGTGAGTGTGAGCACTGCAATGGACAAGGCTACGGTGTACGGGTTTTTATAATTATTGTTCATCTCTCGTATCTCCTTACGACTTAACTCATGTTGTGGTTGTTGTGGGGTTAGTTGTTGGCCGCTCCGGCCTGGATCCAGTCAGAGATCGCAGTAAGTTCTGTTTGGGTCAGGGCGGGGCCTCCCTGCGGCATGCGGCCCATTCGAGTTACTTTGAAGAGTAAGCTCGGATTGGGTTTTCCTGCGGTGACTAATTTCACAGTGTCCGCGTAGCTTGAAACACTCACGCCGCCTTCTGGGTTTGCGCTGGAGTGACAGCCCAGGCATTTGGGTTTCAGAATCTTTTTCTCGATGGATGCATAGGTTGCAACGAGGGGTTCTGCCGGGCTTCCGCCGCCACCACCGCCAGAGCCACTGTTATCATCATCACCCGGGTTGGGGGGAGGGTTTGTGTCGCCACCCCCGCTACCAGGTGTCGCGACGCTTATCGCGCCACCATTGATCCACGATTGGATGGCCTGGAGTTCAAGCTGAGAAAGTTTTGAGCCTCCTTTCGGCATCGTTCCCGATCGCGCCGCGAGGTAAAGAGTACTCTGGTCAGACGCAAATGGAACGACGGAACCCGTAGCAAGTGTTTGAGCGTGGGACGAAAAATCGATTCCCCCCATGGCGGATCCACCGCTGTGGCAGGCTCCGCACTTGGGCTCGAGTATGGACTTCGAAATGACATCAAAAGTCAGGGTGTCAGTAGCAAGATCCAGTAGGTCACCACCGGGAGGTTTGCCGCAGGCACTCAGGGCGATGCCCGTTCCGATACAAAGAGTTGCACCTAGTTTTTTGAACATGCGGAGTCACACTACAGCAACGCATGTGCCAAACTCAGCCTGTTTCAGTGAGGGCTCGCACACATTATTTAAATAATATGTACTTAATCGAGAGCAGTTTCGGAGGTCGCTCGCACAACCTGTACTGAAAGCAGTTCTTAAAAAAGGGCTCGCAAAGACGAGAGGCCCCCATTTTTTTGTTCGCAGGCTGCCGTTCGGAGTCTAAGATGGCGCTCATGCAGCTCATTGATCTTTTTCTTCATCTCGATGCCCACCTGGCAAACATGGCCGCTTGGATGGGGCCTTGGCTCTATTTCACGCTCTTTATGGTGATTTTTTGCGAGACCGGCCTCGTAGTCACTCCGTTTCTCCCGGGCGATTCATTGTTGTTTGCTGTGGGTGCTTTGGTGGCCATTCCATCGTCGGGCCTCAATCTAGGTTTGATGGCTGCCCTGTTGGTAGTAGCCGCCATTCTTGGAGACGCGGTTAATTACTCGATCGGTGCTCGAGTCGGCTCGTCTGTCTTTAAGCAGGGTTCGCGCTGGCTTAAGAAGGAGCATCTGGAGCGCACTCATGAGTTTTATGAGACCTACGGAGGCAAGACGATCCTATTTGCGCGCTTTATCCCTATCGTGAGGACCTTTGCGCCCTTTGTCGCCGGAATCGGGACGATGAGTTATCGGAGGTTCGCGTTCTACAACGTGTCCGGTGCGCTCGCTTGGGTCGGCGGATTTTTGGGCGCGGGTTATTATTTGGGGAATTTACCGAGTGTGAAAAGTAATTTTCACATCGTGATTTTTGGAATCATTATCGTCTCGGCGCTTCCTGCGGTCATTGAAGTGCTACGAGCGCGACGCAAGGGTACGGCAAGTCAGTCGATTCCTCCGGTCGGTTAGTCCTGCCTCACGGCGTTAGAAGGCCGCACTTTTGCCACTCCGACCCGAGCACTTGTTTTCGTTAGAGTAGGGCAATGACTGCCGAAAAATCTTCAACCCTCATGCTTTTAAAAGAGGCGATCGGAAACGAATACTTTCTCGTTGAAAGTCGCCTTGAGCAATCTCTCCACGAAGTGAGAGCAGTGCTGACCCGCTGTCCTCAGTCGAGTCAGTTTCCAGTCTTGTTTTTATTGAGTTCACTGGCGTTTCTGGAGGCAGCTCCTCAGATGATTGAAGGAGCAATGGACGGTGAGTACCTGGGTGAGGACGGCTGGACTCCGTCAGATTTTCTGACTCATATTCGATTTAACAGCCACAGGATTTCTATCGAGTTAGGCAGTGTACGCGGAAGGCTTGTGAAGACCGAGATCTCACTCAGTTCATCGGGGCTACTGGAGATTACGACGCGTGGCCGCGGAAGATCTGCGGATCGGTGGCTTGCCGCAGTTCAGGGCCAAAGTCACCTCGAAGAAGTCGTTTAATTGTGGGTGGAATGGCTTGCACGCTTAAGCCGATCCGAAATCGCGTGGCCCAAGCCCTTTTGCTCTAAGCAGGGCTCACTCAGCAAGACCTCTACACCTTCGTCCTGATCCAGGGTCCGCATGATTCTAAACAGTCGCTGTGCTGCTTCTTCAAGTGAGCCGGATTCACTCAGCGACACAATCTTCCAGGCGTTGATCTCGGGAAGCAGTTTTTTTAAAATGTCCTGAGCCACATGGGGAGTTCCGCTTTGTAAAATGAGACCGATCCCGCGAGCGCTGAGGATTTTCGCAGGAAAATCGCTTTTAGAAAGACGGGCGATGGGCCCCCGCAAGAGGAAAAGATTTTTTCGAGGGGCGTAGTGACTCAAAAGAGTGCCCGGAGCTTGAAGACCCGCTGTCGTGTGACCCAAACTCTCTGTCATTTCGGCCCGCAAAAGGGGCGATCCCGTGACGGCCTCGATTGCGGAAATCGGTGTTCCACCGGGGCGCAGGAGTCGAACCCCCGCATCACCGTCGATACTGACGATGGTGGACTCGAGTCCAACCTCACAAGGGCCGCCATTGATCACGAACTCGATGCGATCGCCGAGTTCATCGAGTACATCCTGCGCGCTCGTTGGACTGATGCGGCCGAAACGATTGGCACTGGGTGCAGCAAGCGGTTGACCCACCGCTCGAATCAAATCCTGAGCGATCGGATGTTTGGGCATCCGGATCGCTGTAGTCGCAAGTCCGCTGGTCGCGAGATCGGGTACTTTGGCGGCCTTCGGAAGTACAAGGGTCAGCGGCCCTGGCCAAAACTTTTTTATTAATTTTTCGGTCAGTGCGCGCGCGGCAGGCGTGAGCGCGCTTGGATTGATGATCTCCATTCGCTCAAGGACGGAGAGCGATCCCCAGCCGGGAGCGATGTGCAAAATGAGAGGATCGAAAGTGGGGCGTTCCTTGACGCCAAAAATCTTTGCAAGCGCGTGTTCGTTGAAGGCAACACCGGCTAATCCGTAGACCGTCTCAGTAGGCATACCGACGACCCCGCCGGCAGCCAGGTGATTTGCAGCGATCTGAATGCCCTGAATTCCAGCTGAAAGAAGTTTGGCCACTGATATTCTCGTTTACGGCTTTTTATTTTCAGAGTTGCCGCGCGCTGCTTCGAGGCGCTTCCAGACTTCTTCCATCTTCATGGAACGCGAACCCTTGATCAAAACAGCATCTCCAGCATGCATCTCGGTTAAGAGCTGAGAGGAAAGTGTCTCGTGGCTCTCAAAGTGTTGCGCCACTCCAGAAAATCCCTGCTTGTTGAGCTCGTCGAGTAGCCAACGCATTCTTGGACCGAGCAAGAAAACCGCACTGATTCCGTGAGCGATGAGTTCGGCAGCTAACTCACGATGAAAGGACTCCTCGCCAGCGCCGAGTTCGAGCATATCGCCCAGGCACGCGATTTTTCGGGCGCCGGTGCGTTCGCTCAACTGAGTGAGCATTGCGATTCCGGCTCGCATCGAGAGTGGGCTTGCATTGTAGTAATCGCAAATGACCGGTGTGCCGTCCAAAAGTGAGCGAAGCTCTGACCGGCCTGAGGCGCCTCGAAAAGTCTCGAGTCCTCGCAGAACTTCTTGCGAACTGAGCCCCACCGCTCGCGCAGTGGCGATTGCAGCCAAAAGATTTTGGGCATTGTGGCGTCCCGGTAAGGGGAGCTGGACCGTGATGCCGTTCATCTCTTGAGCGAGTCCCGTGCCCGAGAGTTTGAGTTTTTTATGATCGTCGACGAGTTGCCCCGCGAGTTGGTCGTTCAAAGCGCTGGGTGAGGCACTCGTTTCTGGGCTCATCAAAGTAAATCCGATTTTTCTGCCAGGATTTGATTTTGCGAAGGGGCTGATCCAAGGGTCATCCAAATTGATCACTGCAGTGCCACCGGATTTTGCCACCTGCTCCAGTGCGATGCCTTCTTCGCGCGCGACGGTCGGAACATCGTGCAGCTTTTCAAGATGCTCAGGTCCGATCACGGTGAGAACCGCGATGTCCGCCTCGACCAGTTTTACATGTTGGTCCATCGCGCCGACCTCGTCGATTCCGACTTCAATGACAGCGATTTCATGTTCGGGAGTGAGTTCGAGCAGGGTCATTGGAATTCCCACAAATCCGTTTTGACTGCCCTGGGTTTTTAGAACCTTGCCGTAACGTCCCTGCAAAATAGCCGAAAGCAGTTCTTTGGTGGTTGTTTTGCCGTTGCTCCCCGCCACTAAAATAACCGGAATTTTGAACCTCCTGCGCCAAGCGCCGCCGAGGGTTCGATAAGCAGTAAGCGTGTCGCGGACACCTGAAAAATGTACACTCGGATACTTTCCGGCGAGTGAGTTTGCGGCTGACTCGCGGCAGAGAATACCGCCTGCGCCGAGATCGATGGCTTTTTCTATAAAGTCATGACCGTCAAAGGATTCGCCGACCAATGCCACAAAGAGGCACCCCGATGTAATCTTCCTAGAATCCGTGGTGATCGCAGAAAAGCTCGATGACCTTGGCCCAGAGCCACCCGTTTGAGTTTGTAGGGTGTGGGAAATCCAATCAGCGCTGAGCATGGTGTTTTCCTGGAGTTTGTTGAGCGGGAGTGACTTGCGTCGGGTCCTTTGGAAATTCAAGGAGGGAAAGTTTTTCGAGGTCGGGATAAAAAACCTGATTCATCAGAATTCTGGGAGTGAGTTTTGAAAATATCCGTGAGCGCCCGCTTGCAGTGGTGGCCCGTAAAGTTCCCCGAATCAAAGTTTTTTGGACAGAGCCGGGCGAAGACTCGGCGATCAATTCAATTTTCCAACTGAGTTTAGAAAACAATCGTGACAAGCGACCGGTAGAGTCCGCGAGAAACTCAAGCTCAAGCTCCCGGTCCGGGATAAAAGTGGACACTCGTGTGATCATCTCAAAACGCTTCCATTGTTTTTTGGGCGGTTCGATAAAAAAGCGTATGCGCGCACCCGGGGCAAGGGCGGTTGCATCGAGAAGTTCGGCGTCTTTTAAATTGAAGTGCCAGTCCCGCCAGTTGTTGATGGCAGTAAAAGCGCGTGTCAAAACCTGGGGCGAAACATCCGTTGAAACCTCACGGACAAATTGGAGATCGCGATCGGGGCTGTTGCTGAGATGGAAAAGAGTGGCGGAGGAGGCCAAAAATACCAACGCGATCAGTGCGAGCAAAAGCCGTAAACGACGCGAAATCCGGCCGAAAAATCCAAAAGGCATGTTTCAGGTTTACCGCAGTCTAGAGTGTTACGGCCAGCGGATTCTGATTTCTGGTTTGCGCCCATTTTTGGGCAATTTGAGTGAGTGCTTGGCCGCCAGACCGAACTGCGCTATCCCTCAGAATATCCGTGAAAACCGCTACGAATGACTCCTTGAAAATAGTCGGTGATACGCCTGAATGGCTGGTCCTGAACAAGCCAGCGGGCTGGCTCACGATCCCAGGTCGCACATCCGGCGCGCAAGCTGCGCTTCACCCAGTTCTACATACTGAAGCGCAATCGGCTGCGGGCCAGAAACTCTGGGTCGTCCACCGATTGGATATCGAAACCAGCGGAGTCATTCTTTTTGCAAAAACTTCCGAGGCCCATCGAAAAGCAAATGACTGGTTTGCCAAGCGAGAGACGCGCAAATTTTACGACTGCCTGGCAGCCGGACGCCCGTCGCTTCCTATCATTAAAATTGACGATCCTATCGCAGGGGTTTCGGCGCTTTCTCAAGTCGAGGTCAAGGCGAGTTTCAATGAGGGTTTTCTGGGGCGAGTGAGAATCGTGACCGGGCGAAGACACCAAATTCGGATTCACTTGGCTAGCCGGGGGCATCCGCTCTGGGGTGATCTTCAATACGGGGGTTCGCGGGAAATCGCTTTAGGCGGCAGGTCGCTGACCGTTTCGAGAGTCGCCCTTCATGCCTCACGCCTCGAGCTCCCGTCGGGCGAAAAATTCGAAGCTCCCTGGCCCACGGATTTTTCGGAGTGGGTAGATCGACTCAAACAGGGAGGCTCACGTGGCTGAGTTTCAAACAGGGTTCGAAAAGGCTTGGAACTGGCGAGAGAGCCGCGGTTATTTTGAGGGCGGCGACGCGCTTCGCGTTTTTCATGGCCCGGGCGAAGGCATGGATGCGACCGGGAGTCTCGCCATCGATCGCTTTGGAAGTCATTACTGGATCACGAAGTGGGCGGGTGGTGCGCGCGCTGACTCCCGGCTGGACTCCGCGATTGAAAAGTTTTTGCGCGAAAAAGGGGCAAATTCCGCCGTAATTTTGGAGCGTCCAGAAAAAGGGGTTCCAGAGCAGCCTCGGGTTCTTTTCGGAAACGTTCCGCCCGATCGATTTGCGGTCAGTGAGGGGCCCACGCGGTTTTGGATTCAGCTTCAAGATTCACGTCATCCCGGACTTTTTTTGGATCATCTGCCGCTTCGGCAATGGCTCAATCAACGGGCCAGAAATCTGAGGGTGCTCAACACTTTTGCTTATACCGGAAGTCTCAGCGTAGCCGCTGCGTTTGGGGGTGCGGCGCAAGTCACGACGCTCGATCTTTCTAATCCCACCGTTCGTTGGGCCGAAGAGAACTTCAAACTCAACGGACTTCCTGTCGAAGGGGCCCGCTTTATTGCAGGGGATGTTTTTGAATGGCTCCCCAGGCTCAAGCGGCAGGGTGAAAAATATGACTGCGTAATTTTGGATCCGCCCTCATTTTCGCGGGGTCAGAAAAAAAACTTTTCGACAGCCAAAGACCTCGTTTTTTTACACGAACTCGCGCTGGATCTTCTTAATGAAGGCGGATATCTGGTCACCTCGATCAATTCCGCGACGCTTTCTGCGACGCGTTTTGAGGGAGACGTGATGGCTGCCGCAAAATCACGCAAGGCGCGGCTGCAGACCCTGATGCAACTCCAGCAGCCCGAGACTTTTCCGTCCATTCCCGGTGATCCGGAGTCGCGCTACCTCAAGGGTTTCATTTTTAGAAAAGTGTGAGCCCTGGCGAAAAGTGTAACTGCCGTCAGGATTTCTTGAGCGGCTTTTGCATTTCTGGTGGCAGAGGTGCTTCAAACTCTAAGATCTCTTTGCTGATCGGGTGAGGAAACCTGAGCTTCCAAGAATGTAGCGCGGGTCTCGGAAAATCCGGCCTTCCGCCGTACTTACGATCTCCTAAAAGAGGCATGCCTTGAGCCGCGGATTGCACACGAATCTGATGAGAGCGGCCGGTTTCGAGCACAAACTCAGCGAGTGTGACGGGTTCGGATGCCCACACGCCATGACTGTGGGGTTGGGCATTTAAGAGGGCTTCTTTCGCTTGAGCAAACCGCGGGTGATGAGCCGACACGGCCTTGACCAGGTTTTCTTTTTCGTCTTTGAGGAGCCAATGCTGCCAACGAACGGGACCTGTGAGATTTCCCTGAATCCAGGCTAGGTAGGTGCGGCAGATTTTGCCGGTCTGGAGCGCCTCGGTCAGTCGCTGCGCCGCTTTGGTTCGCTTCGCCACAATCATGACACCCGAAGTGTTGCGATCCAGCCGGTGAATGAGCCCTACATAGGGACGGCCAAAGCGCTCTCGCAGCCAGTCTACAAGATTTGGATCGCCGCGGAGTTCTCCCTGGCTGAGTAGGCCGGCTGGTTTGTCCACGACAATGACGTTGGGGTCCTCGAAAAGGACCACCGGCACCCCTGCGAGGGGAGAGCTTGAAAAGGGAGTGTGAGAAGTGTGATGCGACATTGGACAGTGCCTTTGAACGCCCTTTATACTGAAAGGACATGGTCTCGTCGAGTCATGAGAATAAAGGCATCGGGTCAGCCCTGAGCCGTAGGCAACCCGCATCGAAACTGGTCATGGCCTGGATGGTCTTGGGCCTGGTTTGCGCGGCTGCGTTGTCTTTCTACAAGGGGCGGCTGCTCGAGAGTTTCGCCCAAAAAAGCCTCGGTGTTTTAGAATCGCGGCACTCATCCGTACTCAGCGCCTTTCAGGCCGGGTTTTACTTTTTCTACGAAGACCAGTTTGTTCCCGGTATCCGAGAGCAGCGTGAAAAAACACCTCATCTCGATCGGATTCAGATCTTAACTCAGCCAGGCGTGCTGATCTTTGACTCTGCGGTTGCGCCCGAGTCCCAGGGTCCGCAACAAGGGCAGGCAGACGCGAAAACTTTTGATCGAGCCGATGTGGTCGCCGGAATCAGCGGCACGAAGCCTTCAGTGTTTTTCTCAGGATTTAGAGTTCAAATCCTGATGCCTTCTGGATATTCGTCAGGAAAGTTTTCGGGCTCATCCAGCGCCGCAAATCCAAGTGAGCAGTACGGAGTTTTATACACCTTTGACGGCAGTGACGTTCGCAACACCCTGGTGCTGACTTTTCTCTTGTTTCAGGTGTTCGTCGGACTGGGGCTTGCGTACTCAAATCGCAAGGTGGAGCCAGGGGAGGCGAGTCTGAGTGTTTGGCCGGTACTCGCTCAGCGAGTGCTTGGCCTGCGCGGAAAGTTCATGGCGACCATCGTGCTGATCAATCTGGTCACCGGTGCAATCGTTTACTTTACGTTGACGGCGTTACAGACGCGCGATCAGACGCAGCGGATTCGAAAAGAATCCTTTTTGTTTGCCCAGTTTTCGACGCCAAAAATGGTTTCTGACTTTACCAAATATTTTTATTTCAATTATCAGGAAAAGTTTCTGCCCGGGATCCGTGGGGTTATTGCCAGCAACGAAAACCTGGTCGCAATCCGGATTATTTCGAAGCGCACGCGCGCCGTGCTTTTCGATAGCGAACAAAACGCGATGGCCACGACTCCGCCTGAGCCTCTCGAGATGGAGGGAGTCTCAAAGTTTCAACTCACTCAGGATCTTGACGATGATCTTGAGGCGCGAAACTTTTTACAGCGAGAACTTTTACGCAACGGCGAAGAGTTGCTTTCGATCGTCCACGGTGGCCCGAGCGAAAATCAGGACTCACTCTTTTGGGTTGAATACGTCTTTAGCTACTATTCGTTGAAAACCAGTTTGGCTGAAATTCGCCGCCAGATCTTAGTGGACCTGCTGCCCGCAATGGCGCTGGGGCTCTTGATTGCCGCCATTTTCGCGCAGCTTCTGATTCAGCCGATTCGAAAACTCGTGCAGGCACTTCAACGAGTCGCCACGGGCGACTACGACGTTTCCGTTCGGGCTTCTTCGAGTGACGAACTAGGCGAGTTGAGCGGAGCCTTCAACACCATGACCGGTGAGCTCAAAAAGAAGTCTGAGCTGCGCAAGTATCTTTCGGATTCGACTTATCGAAAGGTCATGCAGTCGGCGCAGTCGTCGGGCGGCGCGGCATCGGGCGGTGTCCGAGTGGCGGCGACGGTTCTCTTTAGTGATATTCGCGGATTTGTTTCTCACTGCGAAAATCTCGAGGCCGAGGAAGTTACGGCCATGCTCAACGAGTACTTTGGGATCATGGTCGAGGTGGTGCATCGTAATGGGGGTGAGGTCGACAAATTTATTGGCGATGCCCTGCTTGCGGTTTTTTATCCCCAAGATAACTCGCGCCACAGTATTGGGGCCTCACAAGAAAAGGATCAAAAGGCCGTCTCGACGGCACTTCAGGCAATTTTTTGCGGCCTGGAAATGAGAGAAAAGCTCGCGGAACTGAATCAAAAGCGAAAAGATAAAAACAAGAGTCCTATCGAAATCGGGGTGGGAATC
>CAMBEX010000032.1 GCA_945865865.1 Bdellovibrio sp. ZAP7 | reverse complement strand
TTTCACGGGTAGGTCGGTTGAAGTTGAATTACAAGTTTCCGGCAAATGGCATCAGCAACGAGACGTCGATTCTTGCTAAACAGGATATTCTGTCGACGCTTTTTTATCTCTGCGAACTCAACAACGGCCGAGGCACCATCGACGATATCGACCATCTCGGTAATCGTCGCGTTCGGGCCGTGGGCGAACTGATTGAAAATCAGTACCGTATTGGGCTTGTGCGCATGGAGCGCGCAATCAAGGAGCGCATGAGCATTCAGGAAATTGAGACTCTCATGCCTCATGACCTGATTAACCAAAAGCCAGTTTCAGCTGTGGTGAAGGAGTTCTTCGGTTCAAGCCAGCTCTCCCAATTCATGGACCAGACCAATCCGCTCTCTGAAGTGACGCACAAACGTCGCCTTTCAGCGCTCGGGCCAGGTGGTTTGACTCGTGAGCGCGCAGGCTTCGAAGTACGTGACGTTCACAATACTCACTATGGCCGTATTTGTCCGATCGAGACGCCTGAAGGCCCGAACATCGGATTGATCGCAAGTTTGTCGACCTATGCGCGAGTGAACGAGTTTGGCTTTATTGAAACTCCTTACCGCGTGGTGGAAGCCAAGAAGGTCAAAGACGAAATTCGTTTTTTCACCGCAACTGAAGAAGAAAACAAAACGATTGCACAGGTTGCCCCAGAAGCGCTCCGCGCAGGTAAGCTCGGCAGTGATTTTGTGTCGGCACGTAGAAAAGGGGATTTCGCCCTCGTTAATCCGGACGAAATCGAGTTGATGGACGTTTCGCCGAGCCAGCTCGTGTCGATTGCTGCTTCGTTGATTCCGTTTCTAGAACACGACGACGCCAACCGCGCATTGATGGGTTCGAACATGCAGCGCCAAGCGGTGCCTTTGCTTCGTACTTCGGCTCCATTGGTGGGTACCGGCATTGAAAGAATCGTGGCACGTGACTCTGGTCAGGTGATCATCACTAAGCACGACGGTGAAGTGATCATGGTGGACGGCGCCAAGATTGTGGTTCGTAAGACCCACAATCGTTCTGATGAGGTGGGATCTGACGTAGATATCTACAACCTCACCAAATACCAGCGATCTAACCAGAACACCTGTGTGAACCAGCGCCCTGTCGTTAGAGCGGGTGACCAGGTTAAGGCGGGAGATGTTCTTGCGGACGGACCGGCAACCGAAGTGGGTGAGTTGGCTCTGGGGCAGAACGTGTTGGTCGCGTTCATGCCGTGGGGTGGATACAACTTCGAAGACTCGATCCTGATTTCTGAGCGATTGATCAAAGAAGATACATTTACCTCCATTCATATTGAGGAATTTGAGTGTGTCGCCCGCGATACGAAGCTCGGGAAGGAAGATGTTACTCGCGACATTCCGAACGTAGGTGAAGAGGCTCTTAAGGACCTCGACCAAAGCGGAATCATCCGAATCGGAGCTGAAGTAAAGCCAGGCGATATTCTCGTCGGAAAGGTGACTCCTAAGGGAGAAACCCAGCTTTCTCCGGAAGAAAAACTGTTGCGCGCAATCTTCGGCGAAAAGGCTGGAGATGTCCGTGACACTTCTCTTCGGGTTCCTTCCGGTGTTCAGGGTATTGTGATCAATGCTCAGGTGTTCGCGCGTGAGGGCACTGAGCCGGATGAGCGAACGAAGTCCATTCTTGAGGATTTCATTGCAAAGATTCGCCGCGACGAGCGTATTGAGACCGATGCTATTCGCATGTCGGCATTCGCCAAGATGGTTAAAGCGTTGGATGGTGCAGTAACCACCGGCAAGCTTCTCTCGGAAGACGGCTCGGAAGAGCTTCTCAAGAAGGGGCAAAAGCTGGATCGCGCCACCCTAGATGCGGTTCCATTTGATCTGATGGGCTTTATTCCTGTGAAGGACGAGCTTGAGCAGGAAGTGACGGCGATCATGAAGGCCGCCAAGGAGAAGATCGAAGGCGTTCGATACGTCTTCAAGGAAAAGATCGACAAGCTCAAGAAGGGTGACGAGCTTGCTCCGGGCGTAATCAAAATGGTCAAAGTCCAAATTGCCATCAAACGACGTCTTCAAGTGGGCGACAAGATGGCCGGACGCCATGGTAATAAGGGTGTCATCAGCCGAATTCTTCCGATCGAAGATATGCCGTTCATGGCGAACGGAACTCCTGTGGATATGGTTCTCAATCCCCTGGGTGTCCCTTCTCGTATGAATATCGGTCAGCTTCTTGAGGTGACTCTGGGATGGGCAGCTCACGGAATCGGCGAGAAGATCAACCATTACCTGGAGAACTTCTCGGGCGACAAGCTCCGCAAGGTCCTGAAGGACACTTATTCAAACCCTGAGGTGGATAAGTACGTGGAGAAGGCCTCGGACGATGAAGTCAGAAAGATGGCTCGCCATCTTAAAAAAGGAGTCCATTTTGCGACTCCGGTTTTCGATGGAGCATCTGAGAAGGACATCGAAAAAGCACTTCAGACTGCCGATCTGCCCTTCCGTGGCCAGACGACGTTGTACGACGGCGTATCGGGTGACCCATTTGCCGAAGAAGTCACTGTGGGCATCATGTACATGCTCAAGTTGCATCATCTAGTTGAAGAAAAGATCCATGCTCGAAGCATTGGACCTTACAGCTTGGTGACCCAACAACCTCTGGGCGGTAAGGCCCAGTTTGGGGGGCAGCGACTTGGGGAAATGGAAGTGTGGGCACTTGAAGCATATGGAGCTTCGTATGCACTGCAGGAATTCTTGACTGTGAAGTCAGACGACGTGACGGGTAGAAACCGCATGTACGAGGCGATCGTCAAGGGAGAGCAGCTTCTGGAGCCTGGCCTGCCTGAGTCTTTCAACGTTTTGGTCAAAGAGCTTCAGTCTTTGGCACTAAACGTTGAGCTGATTGAAAAAGTGGACAAGGGCGGCAAGTCCGAACTTCTCTAAACTACGTTTCTGCAACTTTAAGTTTGAATTTTTGACCGAGGGAAAAAATGAAAGACCTTCTAAATTTTTTCGATAAGCCCAAGGATCCCGTAAGTTTTACTGGAATTCGTATTTCTTTGGCCTCGCCAGAGAAAATCCGCGAATGGTCGTTTGGTGAAGTAAAAAAACCAGAAACGATTAACTACAGAACATTTAAGCCGGAAAGGGATGGTCTTTTCTGCGCGAAAATTTTCGGGCCCGTCAAGGACTACGAGTGCAATTGCGGCAAGTACAAGCGCATGAAACACCGCGGGGTCGTTTGTGAAAAGTGCGGAGTCGAAGTCATTCAGTCCAAGGTTCGCCGCGAACGTCTGGGACATATTGAGCTTGCGACACCTGTAGCGCACATTTGGTTTTTGCGATCGCTGCCTTCCCGCATCGGGGCCCTTTTGGATATCACTCTGAAAGAACTTGAAAAGGTTCTTTATTGTGAAGCCTATGTTCTGTTGGATGCCGGCAATAGCGGATTAGAGGAAGGATCAGTCCTTTCTGAAGAAAAATACGCTCAGCTGGTCAAAGAAGGTTTTAACTTTGCAGCTGTCATGGGTGGCGAAGCGATTCGTGACATGCTCAAAAAGGTGGACATTGAGACGCAGTCTCGTCAACTCCGCCGCGAGCTGAAGCAGACGACATCGGAAGCTCAGCGCACGAAGCTTTCAAAGCGCCTTAAGGTCGTTGAGTCCTTCCGAGTCAGCGGTGGGAACCGCCCAGAGTGGATGATGCTTGAAGTGATTCCGGTTATTCCGCCGGAGTTGCGTCCTCTGGTGCCATTGGACGGCGGACGTTTTGCCACGTCGGACTTGAACGACCTCTATCGTCGCGTCATCAACCGAAACAACCGTTTGAAGCGGCTTATGGAGCTAAACGCTCCTGAAATTATCATTCGGAACGAAAAGCGAATGATGCAAGAGTCCGTCGACGCCTTATTTGATAACGGTCGTCGCGGTAAGACCTTCACCGGTCCAAACAAGCGCCCTCTTCGCTCACTTTCTGACATGCTCAAGGGTAAGCAAGGACGTTTCCGCCAGAACTTGCTGGGTAAGCGCGTCGACTATTCGGGTCGTTCTGTTATCGTTGTGGGCCCCGAGCTCAGGCTCCATCAGTGCGGCCTTCCAAAGGTCATGGCACTCGAGCTGTTCAAGCCATTCATCTATAATAAGCTCTCAGAATACGGCTATGTCACCACCATCAAGTCTGCGAAGAAGATGGTTGAAAAGCAGCGCCAGGAAGTCTGGGACATTCTCGAAGAAGTCGTTAAGGAGCATCCGGTACTGCTGAACCGCGCCCCAACGCTTCACCGCCTCGGTATTCAGGCTTTCGAACCTGTTTTGATCGAGGGTAAGGCCATTCAGCTTCATCCGCTCGTATGCGCGGCATTTAACGCCGACTTTGACGGCGACCAAATGGCTGTACACATTCCACTTTCGATTGAAGCTCAGATCGAAGCGCGCGTGTTGATGATGTCGACCAACAACATTCTTTCGCCTGCGCATGGAAAGCCGATCATCGTTCCATCTCAGGACATCGTGTTGGGTCTTTACTACATGACTCGTGAGCGTCCGTTCGGAAAGGGTGAGGGCAAGTTGTTCTCCAGCCCGACCGAAGTTCATTTTGCTTACGACACTGGAATTGTGGGCATTCAGTCGAAGATCAGATGCCGTATTCAAGGCAAGGTGGTTGAGACGACTGTGGGCCGAGTTCTATTGTCGGAAGTAGTTCCGGCAGAGATTCCGTTCAGCGCCTATAACAAGGTTCTTGGCAAAAAGGATCTCGCCGAACTGATCGACCAGTGCTACCGATTTACCGGCAATAAAAAGACAGTTCTGTTGGCCGACCATCTTATGGCTACGGGTTTCCGCCAAGCAATGCGCGCAGGAATTTCGATTTCGATTCACGACATGCAGATGCCGCCAGAAAAGAAGGAATTCTTGGATAAGGCGTATCAGCAGGTCCATGAAATCGAAAATCAGTATGTCGAAGGTCTGATTACCGATGGCGAACGCTACAACAAGGTGATCGACATCTGGGCTCAAACCTCTGAACAGATCGCTAGCGCAATGATGAAGCGTTTGTCGGTTCAGAATTTCAGTGCTCCGGTCGGCTGGAAGGGCAAAGAAAAAGAAATCGTCGGTCCTGCCTTTAATTCAGTATTCATGATGGCTGACTCAGGAGCCCGCGGTAGTAATGCTCAGATTCGTCAGCTGGCTGGAATGCGCGGACTGATGGCGAAGCCGTCAGGCGAGATCATCGAAACTCCGATCGTTGCGAACTTCCGTGAAGGTCTGACGGTTCTCCAGTACTTCGTATCTACTCACGGCGCTCGTAAGGGTCTGGCCGATACCGCACTGAAGACTGCTAACTCCGGATACCTCACACGTCGTTTGGTGGATGTGGCTCAGGACGTGATTGTTACCGAAGTCGATTGCGAAACTCTCGACGGCTTGATGGTTTCTGCCCTTGTTGAAGGCGGCGAGATCATCGAGAAGATGGGCGATCGAATTCTGGGACGTGTCGTTCTAGAAGAAGTCGTAGATCCAGTCACCAGCGAAGTCTTGGTTAATGCAAGCCAAGAGATTACCGAAGATCTGGTCAAGAGGATTGATGACGCTGGGATCGACCGCGTTCGCATTCGATCTGTGCTGACCTGTCAGGCTAAGAAGGGGATCTGTGGCTCGTGTTACGGCCGCGACCTTTCACGTGGACGGATGGTCAATATCGGCGAAGCAGTCGGTGTGATCGCCGCTCAGTCTATCGGTGAACCTGGAACTCAGCTGACGATGCGTACTTTCCACATCGGTGGAACGGCCTCACGGCGAGCAGAGCAGTCCAGTCTTGCCGCCAAGACCAAGGGTACTCTGAAGTTCATCAACGTTGTGACCGTTCGAAACAAAGAAGGTTACCTGACAGTCATGAACCGTAACGGTGAAATCGCCGTTATTGACGCCAACAATCGTGAGCGCGAAAAGTATTCTGTCGTTTATGGAGCGAAACTCCTTTTGAAAGAAGGGGATACCATCGAAAAAGCTCAGCTGATTGCTGAGTGGGATCCGTATTCGACTCCGATTGTGACCGAAGTGAGCGGTGTCGTTCAGTTCGAAGACATCGAAGAAGGCGTGACGATGCAGGAGCAGTTCGATAGCGTCACGGGCCTTTCGCATAAGGTTGTGATCGAGTCGAAGGCCACTGACAAGCGTCCTAAGATTCTGATCACTGATGGCAGCGGCAATGTGCTCAAGATCGAAGGCACGAACCGCGTGGCTCGCTATATGCTTCCGGTTGGAGCCAACCTCGTCGTTAACGACGCTGAGGACATCAAAGCCGGTGATACCATCGCCAAGATCCATCGCGAAACGACCAAGACCAAAGACATTACGGGCGGTCTTCCTCGTGTTGCGGAACTCTTCGAAGCTCGTAAGCCGAAGGATTCTGCTGTGATCAGTGAGATCGATGGCATGGTGTCGTTCGGAAAAGACACCAAGGGCAAGCGCAAGGTGTTGGTCACTCCAGATCTGGGTGAGGCACGGGAATATCTGATCGGCAAGGGCCGTCACTTAGCCGTCAATGAAGGCGACTATGTGAAGTCCGGTGAACCGCTCATGGATGGACCCATCAATCCACACGATATTCTGCGAGTCATGGGTGACAAGGCTCTGGCAAAGTATCTCGTAGACGAGGTTCAAGAAGTTTATCGACTCCAAGGTGTTAAGATCAACGACAAGCACATCGAGACCATTGTTCGTCAGATGTTGCGTAAGGTTAAGATCAAGGACGCTGGAGACGCGAACTTCTTGGCGGGTGAGTTGGCCGACCGTGCAAACTTTGAACTCGAAAATCAAAGGGTGCTTCAGGCCGGCGGGGCTGCTGCTACGGCAGAGCCACTACTCTTAGGAATCACTAAGGCATCGCTCAGCACGGACAGCTTCATCTCGGCGGCGTCTTTTCAAGAAACCACCAAGGTTCTCACCGAAGCCAGTATCTCTGGCCGAGTGGACTACCTTCGCGGTCTCAAGGAAAACGTCATCATGGGTCGCTTAATTCCTGCTGGAACGGGTTTGACTAAGTACAAGTACCTGAATGCCGAAGTAGTTGAAGCAGCTGAAGAAGGCGCAGAAGCCCAAGCTTCTGCGGAAACGTCGGCTTCATTGGCTCGCTAAGGCGGATTATTATTTCAATTCGGCTGAGGTGGCCATTGGGCTGCTTCAGCCGTCATTTTAGAGTGGGCGATTAGCTCAGCGGTAGAGCAGGGTCTTTACACGGCCAAGGTCGGGGGTTCAATCCCCTCATCGCCCACCATTTCGCCATTAAAAACAGACAGTTAACTGGGTGGCTAGTCATAGACTGATGGCCACTTTTTTTGGAAGCCCACCGTGGACGGCGCTCTGAAGCTAGAGCCGTTTGACCAGCATATCCCTGTAATAGACGGTGCTCCTAGAGTCGTGACCTTGGATCGCGAATGTGCCCTCGCTGAGTCTGCGTCCGGGAAAATCCTTAAATAGTTTGGAAGGATTCCATCCGTCTGGCTCGGTAAAATCCGCCGTTACTTTGCCGTTCACCCGCAAGACAACGCGCTTGCCTAGTACTCGGATGGCGTAATCGAACCATTCCCCGTCCTTGAGCACGGCGAATTTGTCTGCAGTCACGTCCACCACGCCAAATAGACTGCCGGTCCGTTTGGGGGTATTTTCATGGTTGTTGATCTGCGCCTCGTAGCCCGAGCTCAGCCAGCCTCTTTCCTGATACCGCGTGTGAAAAAAGATACCGCTGTTTGAGCCCGCAGTGCTTTTGACTTTGGCCCTCAACTCAAAGTCCTTGAACTTCACCGTTCCATCAGCGCCGCCCGGACCGACGTAAAAAAGATGAGCGCGACCACAGCTGACCTTCAGCGCTCCCGCTTCCACTTTGAAGCAGCCGGAAACCTCCTCATTGGATTTCCATCCGTCGAGGTTTTTTCCGTTGAACACCGAAATCCATCCGTCTTTTTCATTGGCAGTGGAGATCTCGGAAAAAACCGATACTCCCAACCCAATAAAAACAGCCAGCGGCAAAACGAGAAAGTGGGTCTTCTTATTCATTTCAAATGGATAACATAGCGCCTGACTTTACTAAATTTAAGTCCATCCTCTTTCCGGACTCTCCGGTCAATT
Organism: Bdellovibrio sp. ZAP7; assembly: GCA_945865865.1. Taxonomy (GTDB): domain Bacteria; phylum Bdellovibrionota; class UBA1018; order UBA1018; family UBA1018; genus CAMBEX01. The sequence continues at coordinate 8,267 of CAMBEX010000032.1, read as the reverse complement.
TGGCGGTATTCCGAATTTTATTGGCGCATGGAGCACTCCTGGCCCTTCTCGATTTTTCCCACGTTCTCCCAAATCGAACGATCTCAAGTCACCTACTTTTGGAGCGCCCTGTAGTAGCCAATTGGCGGATCGGCTTTTTTGATTCAAGATCAGAACATGTCTCACCCTAAGTCTCTTCAAGAGTTGCATTCCCCTCACGGCGCTTGTTTTGGTTGCGGCCCCGCGAACGCCAAAGGATTGAGGATTCGAAGTTTTCCCCAGGGGCACGAAGTCGTGGCCGAATGGCGTGCGGAGCCTCATCACGAGGCGTTTCCAGGAATGCTGAACGGTGGAATTATTGGGTCACTATTGGACTGTCATTCAAATTGGACGGCAGCATTTCATCTGATGACCCAAGGCGGTCTCGATCATCCTCCGTGTACGGTCACTGCGGACTACGCGATCAAATTGTTGAGACCCACCCCCACGGATGGACCCATTACCCTGAGCGCAAAAGTGGTGGACTCCAAAGATGATCGAGCCACGATTGAAGCCACACTTACCGCCGGCGGAAAAGTCTGTGCGACCTGTCGCGGGCTCTTTGTTGCCGTTAAACCGGGTCACCCGGCTTATCATCGTTGGTAGTTTGTCGGGGCAGGGCGCTTAGTCCGACCTGACCGCGAGTGGAAAGTACTTCTCGAGAGTGGCCCCAATCGTAAGCACTGCGGTTGCGAGCGCATTTTCGAAGTGGGTGCTTGCGAGATCCTCAGCTAGGTGCCGAGAAAGCTCTTTCCAATAATTTTGCCCCACCTTTTCGTGGATTCCCCGGTCACCCAGAATCGCGAAAGTTTTTTTTCGGAGGTTTAAATAGATCAACACGGCGTTTTGGTGGCGGGTCTTGCCCATTCCAAAACGGACAAAAATTTTCGAGGCCCTATTAAACACGTCTCGATCCAGCCAGCTGCGCGAAAGATGCACGCGAATTTCTCCGGTGGTTCGAGCCTGTGCATTGCGGATCGCCTTGACTATGGGAGAGGTTTTTGCGGATTTTTTCGCCTCTTTACCAAGACCCAAAGAAGCCTCCTCCTGCGAATGTCTGTTCGCGGCGTTTTGAACGGAGGTGCAGGCTTAATCCAAGAATATAGGGTCGAAACCACCCCGCAGCGCTGTAGTGAGCCTCAGCTGAGCCAATGTGTAGGCCGACGGCAGTGATCAAAAGGATTCCTGCGATTGCCCAAAATCCCCAGGATCCAGAACCGGGCTCCGAGAGATCCAGGTCCCCCGCTCGTAAATCCTGGAATGTCCGGTCGAGTTGACCGCTCTGGATAAGTGGGCTTTCAAGTTCACTTAAGATTTCCTGAATGGCGACACCCACGGCGAGACCCAGGTTCTTTTTTCTCACTCCAGCAGGTAGAACGACCTGTGTCTGACGACCCAGGATTTCGGGACTGAGCTTGTCGTCAAATGCCAGGCCTGCCTGAGCTGAGGCCCTGCGTTCCTTTAAGAACACAGAGAGGATAAGCAAACGGTCACTTCTGCGTTGGGTGAGCGGCCAGGCTGCAAATAACCGTTGGGTAAATGCTTCAGCGTTTTCGCCCGACAGGCTGGGAAAAAGCGCCACTACAATCTTGTCGCCAGTCAGTCGCTCATGTTCCGCCAGCACTTCTTCAAGGGGAGCCCGCCCTCCCTTTATGAGGTTATGGGTGGGGTCATAAATATGCCCATCAAAGGGCGGAGGGACTGAAGGGCCTGCCTGGGCCGGGTAAGCCACGATGAGCCCCAATGAAAGGAAACTTGCCGCCGCCAGTGCGGCCATTTTCTTGTTTAAGGTTAATCGGGCGAAGTTAGGTTGACTCACAGCTTTGAGATTGGGGGAAACGGCAGGGGCTGTCAAAAAAATCCCTCTAAAATAACGGTTGCCACATCAAAACTGAGCCTGTAAAAACCCCAGTAAGTACGCACACCTTAGAAACGTGGTGTCGGTCTCAAGCTCGGGAAGCCGAGGGGCCGATTCCTAAGGTGGAGGGGGAGTCCTCAGCCATAAGTAAGTTCTTATGGAATTACTGGGATTCTCAAACCGCGGTGAGCAAGTCCAAGCGCAGCTACGCGCCGTCTCGCATTCCGCAATATTCAAAATAAAGAAAAGTAGGAGTATTCAATGCCTCAAGTAACCATGCGTGAGCTACTGGAAGCTGGCGTTCATTTCGGCCATCAGACCCAGCGCTGGAATCCTAAGATGAAGAGTTACGTCTTTGGAGCCCGTAACGGAATTTACATCATCGACCTTCAAAAGACCGTCGACCAGACTCGCGCCGCGTGCACTTTCGCAACGAAAGTCACCGCTGAAGGAAAAAAGATTCTATTCGTCGGCACTAAGAAGCAAGCCAAGGAAGTTGTCGAAGAAGAAGCAAAGCGCGCTGGAATGCATTATGTAACCAATCGCTGGCTCGGCGGAATGCTTACCAACTATCAGACCGTGAAAGCTTCGATCGATCGTTTGAAAAAAATTGAAGCACTTCAGGCCTCTTCTGAGTGGGCACAGACTCCTAAAAAAATGCAGGCCCGCATGACCCGCGAGCTCGACAAGCTCAAGAAGTCACTCGGCGGTATCGAAGACATGAAGAAACTTCCTGGCGCACTTTTCGTGATCGACACGATGAAGGAACACATTGCCGTCAAGGAAGCCAAGAAACTGGGCATTCCTACGATCGCAGTGGTGGATACTAACTGCGACCCTTCCAACGTGACTCACGTCATTCCTGGAAACGACGATGCGATTCGCAGCGTTCGTTTGTTCTCGCACCTGATTGCCGAAAGCTGCATCGAGGGCGCCAAGGTCTATCAGGAAAAACTTCGCGCGAAGGAAGGCGGCGACAAAGAAGACGACGGTGGCGAAAAGAAAGTCTCTCGCTTTGAGGGCGATATCGACCTCATGGGAGTTGACGAGGCTGATCTCGCCAAGGCCGAAGAAACCGAAGAAGAAGTCCCAGCGCCTGCGGCTACCTGATTTCAGCTTCGATATTTTTCGAGAACAACGCACAAGTAACAGGAAGAGTGTTTATGGAAATTTCGGCAAACTTGGTGAAGGAGCTGCGTGAAAAAACCGGCGCGGGCATGATGGAGTGCAAAAAGGCACTCACTGAAACCGCAGGTGATTTTGCGAAAGCGATTGATCACCTTCGTAAGAGGGGCATCGCTTCAGCAGAAAAGAAGGCAGGCCGCGCGACGAAAGAAGGCGCTGTGACGTCTTACATCCATGGCGAAGGAAAGGTCGGAGTTCTTCTCGAGGTGAACTGCGAAACAGACTTCGTGGCTCGTACCGAGCAGTTCCGTTCATTCGTGAAGGATGTCAGCATGCATGTCGCGGCCGCCAATCCTCAATGGGTTCGAGTGGACGAGATTCCTGCGGAAATTGTTGCCAAAGAAAAGGAGATCGCGATTGCTCAGGTCCAGGGTTCCGGCAAGCCTGCTGAAGTGCTCGAAAAGATCGCAGAAGGCAAACTCAAGAAGTTTTACGAGGACAGTTGCCTACTGAATCAGCTCTTCGTGAAGGACCCGAATAAAACGATCGATCAGCTCCTAAAGGAAACGATCGCGGCGTTGGGTGAAAACATCACGATCAGTCGTTTCGCGAGATTCGTTTTGGGTGAAGGCGTCAAAGACTCCAGCCCGAGCGCATAAATAGAACCGCGCGCATCGGCCTCGCTCGTTCAGTTGGACGGCGGGGCCGAGCGCTCAAATGGAAGGTCTGAGTGGATGACCAAAAGAAGTGAGCCCTACAAGAGAATTTTGTTGAAGCTGTCCGGCGAGGCTCTTGCTGGTACGGCGGGTTTTGGGATTGATCCAGAGATTTTAAGGGTATTGGCGACTGAGATTGGACTCATCCACGCTTCTGGAGTTCAGATCGGAGTTGTGGTCGGGGGTGGAAATATTTTCCGCGGAATCAAAGGGGCCACATCAGGAATGGATCGCTCCAGCGCCGACTACATGGGAATGCTCGCGACGGTTTTAAATTCGCTAGCACTTCAGGACGCACTCGAGCGCGCAGGCGTTCACACGCGAGTTCAATCAGCCATCGAAATGCGAGAACTCGCTGAGCCGTACATCCGGCGGCGTGCGATCAGACACCTCGAAAAAAACCGTGTCGTAATCTTTGGTGCAGGCACCGGCAATCCCTACTTTACTACCGACACAACCGCGGCACTTCGCGCGATGGAAACCGGAGCCGAGGTCGTTCTCAAGGCCACCAAGGTGGACGGAGTATATGACTCTGATCCCAAGAAAAATCCGGATGCCAAGCGTTTTGAAGAGCTGAGTTATATTGAAGTGCTCAAGCGTGGTCTTGAGGTCATGGATTCGACGGCGATTTCGCTCTGTATGGACAATCGCCTGCCCATCATCGTTTTTGATTTGAACGAAAAAGGTAGTCTCGAACGCGTCGTGGGTGGCGAGGCCATCGGCACGCTCGTACATTAGACCACAGAAATTAAGGGAGACTTAAATGTCGAAACTAGTGATCGATTCAATGATTCAGGGGATGGATAAAAATCTTGCTTCGCTCAAGGGTGACCTGGCGAAGGTGCGGACAGGGCGCGCTTCTACAGCTCTCGTTGAACCTGTCAATGTCGACTATTACGGCTCCAGCGTTCCGATCAACCAAGTCGCAAACGTAACAACCCCTGATGCGCGTACGATTCAGATCGCTCCATGGGAAGGTAATATTATCGGCGCGATTGAAAAGGCGATCATGGCCGCCAATATCGGCCTCACCCCACAGAACGACGGCAAGGTGATTAGAATTCCCCTTCCTCCGATGACGGAAGAACGGCGCAAGGAGCTCGGAAAGCTCGTCAAAAAGATGGGCGAAGACTCTAAGGTCGCGATTCGAAATCATCGTCGTGATGCCAATGAGGCGATAAAAAAGGATAAGGCGATCCCTGAGGATGAATCCAAAAAGTCCATGGATCTCATTCAGAAGAAAACTGACGAGAAGACCGCTGAGGTCGACAAAATTGTTGCAGGTAAAGAAAAAGAAATCATGACGGTCTAGATGAGTTCTTCCGCAATTCCACGCCATATCGCGATCGTCATGGATGGGAACGGCCGCTGGGCTGAGCGGCGCGGCTATCCTCGTGTATTTGGTCATGTTCGTGGAGCTCGTCGAGTTTGGGAAACCGTCGAAGAGGCTTCTCGTTTAGGTGCGCAAGCGTTAACGCTCTTTGCCTTCTCCAGTGAAAATTGGGAAAGGCCAAAAGGCGAGGTGGCAACGTTATGGCGTCTTTTGAAAAAACACATCGTTAAGAGCGCTGACGACATGGCTCGAATGAATGTCCGTTTCCAGGTGATTGGTGAGTTGGAGCGTTTGGCGTCTGACCTGCGGGACTCTCTGAGTCGGGTGACGGAACGTCTTTCACGAAATACAGGTTTGGTTTTGACGGTTGCGATTTCGTATGGATCGAGGCGCGAGTTGACGGCTGCGGCCAAAAAATTTGCTGACGATTGCCTGTCGGGTAGTGTCACGCCCGCTGATTTGACCGATGAGAGTTTTAATAAATACCTTTGGACAGCCTCGTTGGGAAAGCTCAGCGATGTGGACCTTCTCATACGAACCAGCGGTGAGCAGCGAACAAGTAATTTTCTTCTCTGGCAGGCAGCCTATGCTGAGTATTACTTTACGTCGACGCTTTGGCCGGATTTTCGAGCTGGCGATCTTCGATTGGCGGTAGAAAGCTTTCAGCGACGTGACCGCCGTTTCGGCAGGTTGAATGCTTGCGTGGACGCTGGACCGCAGGCAGGAGCTGGAAAATGAATTTCGCTCAGAAGCTGACATCCATGGATCGTGAATTGAAAAGCCGTGTGGGTACTGCGGCTATCGGAGTCAGCGTTCTTCTGGTCCTCATTATTTTTGGCGGGACAATTGGCACCGCGGTCGTCGCTACGGTCATTTCCTTGGGGATGGTTTTTGAGTTCGTGGAAATGACTTTTTCGCTTCCGGATAAACGGGAAAAGAAATTTATATTGCTCGGGGCCACCTGGCTAATCGCTTTTTTTTCGATCTTATTTCCGCGCGGTGAATATGCACTCCTGGTTTTCAGCTTGTTGGCGCTCTTTTCCTATTTTCTGTTTACTGCCGAGCGCTATTCGGAACCGGAACTGTTTACGGAACACTTCAAAGAGCTGATGTATTCGCTGTTCGGTGTTTTTTATCTCGCATTTTTTCCGCTTTTTTTACCTGCGATACGGGGGGCCGAAAGCGGGCTGCACTGGACACTGATATTTCTGTTCGTCAACTGGGCAGGTGACACGGCGGCTTATTTTGTGGGCAAGAAATATGGCCGTCAGAAGCTCTATCCGGTGATTAGCCCCAAAAAGACTGTCGAGGGGGCCTATGGCGGCTTGGCGGCAGGGCTTGTTGTGACGCTTATTTATAAGGTACTGTTTTTTCGCTCCATGTCCTGGGGGGCGGTGATCTTGGTTCCGATTATTATTGGAGCGGTGGCCCAGGTTGGAGACCTTTGCGAGAGTTTCTTGAAGAGGGCTTTTAGAAAAAAGGATTCGGGTTCGATCTTGCCGGGTCATGGCGGGTTTTTGGACAGATTCGACGGCGTTCTGTTCAGTCTTCCTGTGATGTATGCCTGTGTAAGGATTTTCGGTTAGGAGGCGACGCTTGTTTCAGTCCATATTTGGTTTTTTGGTGATCTTGGGTCCTTTGGTGGTGGTTCACGAATTTGGACACTACTTTTTTGCTAAAATTTTCGGCGTAAAGGCCGAAATTTTTTCGATTGGGTTTGGACCCAGGCTTTGGAGCCGCCAAATTGGCGAGACTGAGTGGCGCGTGTCTGCCATTCCATTGGGGGGCTACGTTAAACTGTTGGGGGAAGAGCCGGAACAGGAGCTTTCTCCCGAACTCTTGAAGCGCTCATTGCAGCGCCAGAAGACCTGGAAGAGATTTTTTATCTTTTTCGGCGGGCCGCTTTTTAATTTTATTTTTGCCGCAGTGGTTTTCATGGCGATCATGGTGATCGGCGAACAGCAGGTCGCCAGCGTGATTGGTCGAGTGTTGCCGAATTCGGCGGCTGAAAAAGCCGGCCTGATCAGTGGCGACAAGGTGACCTCCGTCAATGGAAAGCAAGTTCGACGCTTCGACGAAATGGTTTCGGCCATTGGAGAGCATCCTGGTGCTCCTGTGAAGCTCGATCTTGAGCGAGGAAAAGAACCGCAAGTTGAGCTCAAGAGTTTCACCGTCACTCCTGAGGCGCGCGAAGGCTATAGTGTGTATGGAGAAAAAACGGATGTGGGCGATATCGACGGAATTTTGCCTGCCGCAAGACTGCCTCAGGTTGGTATTTCAAATCCGAACTCATTGGCGGGCAAGGCGGGCCTGAAAACCGGCGATTCCATCGCTGAATTTAATTCGATCCCGATTGAGAACTGGGAACAAGTTGATTTCGCGTACAGTCAGACCGCTGTTGGCTCTGAGGTTCGGATCAAATCCGTTTCTCGGGCAGACTCCTCTGATCACTGGGTAGTATTCAAGAAGCCGGACTCCGGGTCGTTGGGTGATGTTTCGGGTGTGTTCTCCTCAGAGCTCTTCATAGAGAAAGCCGTAGCAAAGTCACCGGCTGAATCGGCAGGACTTCGAACGGGAGATCGGCTGGTTGGAATTGGTCAGGGCGACATTCATAGTTTTTTTGAACTCAGAGATTCGGTTCAAAAAAGTGGCCAAGAAACTGGGAAGGTGCTCGTACGTTGGGAGAGAGAGGGCGAGCAGTTGCAGGCTGAACTCACTCCTACTACGACTGTCAATCGCGATCCGGAACTCAAAAAGCAGACTCAATTTACAATCGGTGTAGTGCCGATGCTGGTTTGGGCGCAGCCACCTTTCGTGGTGGAGCGCACCCTTAATCCATTTACGCTTTTCTACAAAGGCACTGAGCGGATGGTAGTTTTCTCATGGAGAAATCTGGTCTCCGTCGGAAAAATGTTTACCGGCGATGTTTCGGTTGGAACCTTGGGTGGGCCGATTCTCATCGGAAAAATTGCGGGAGAGTCCCTTTCTAAGGGGCTCATCGCATTTCTGACCACTATGGCAATTCTCTCGATCGGTCTGGGTGTACTCAATGTGCTTCCAGTTCCCGTGCTGGATGGCGGCCACCTCATGCTCCTGGGGCTTGAGGCGATTCGTGGCAAGCCGTTGACCATTCGGCAGATGGAAGTCGTGCAGCAGGTCGGACTCTCTTTGATTTTGATATTGATGGCAGTAGTGATGCGAAACGATTTCACCCGTT